>NZ_BAABBX010000008.1:0-53411 GCF_039538245.1 Gryllotalpicola kribbensis | reverse complement strand
GGCTCACCACGTTGATCACGCGGCACGCGCTCCCCGAGATTCACACCACCCCACGGGACGCGGCCTTCTGGCGGGGCGCGGTACACGCCCCACCCCAGGCACTTCCCTGGCCAGCAGTTGGGCGGACACCGACCTGCTCCGCGAGAATTGATCGCGATGGCGCATCCCGACGTGATGTGCCCGTGACGGGAGAAGGAAGATGGCATCCGAGAAGTTCGAGGCACCGGATCTTCAGAAGTTCATCGCCTCGCTGAGGCCCGACGCTGATGACCTGGACGATCTCTGGCGGCGACCCGAGCCACAGCTTCTCCCTGTCCCCTCGATGGTGCGGGGTTTCCGCATCCGTATCGATCTGCAGCGCACGAAGCCGCCGGTGTGGCGACGTGTCGAGGTGCCCGGCGACATCCTCCTCCCGCGGCTGCACGAGGTGATCCAGGCGGCGATGGGATGGACCGACAGCCACCTGCACCGCTTCCGCACGAGCAATGACCGCAACGCTCCGGAGTTCCTCACCCAGTTCGACCTTGACGAGGGCGACGAGGGGATGCTCGAAGACAATGTGCGCCTCGACCAGGTCATCGCTGATGAGGGCGACCGGCTCTGGTACGACTGCGACTTCGGCGATGACTGGAAGCACCTCCTGCGCGTCGAGAAGGTGCTCGACGACCCTCCATCGGCTCCGGTATGCGTCGGCGGGAAGCTCGCCTGTCCACCAGAGGACTGCGGCGGCGTCTGGGGCTACAGCAAACTCGTGGATTGGGTGCGCAGCGACTACGACGACGCGCTCCGCCCTGAGGTGTTCGACAGTGCTGAGGAAGGACGCGCGTGGCTGCCCGACGGCTGGCATCCCGATGTCTTCGATATCGATGAGACGAACGAACTGATCGCCGCAGTCACCGCGGAGCCGATCCCGGTCGTCGAGGAACTCGAGTCGCTGCTCGAACTGGCGCAAAACCGCGGCGCACGCGGCCTGCGCAACGCGCTCGCTAAGCCGGCTGCGTCCGGCGCGACCGATGTCAGCGCAGACGATGCTGCTGATCTCACCGAGCCGTTCCGTGTGCTCCTCGACGTCGTCGGGGACGGCGTGACGCTTACCGGTTCGGGGTATCTGAAGCCCGCTGTCGTCGAGCAGCTCGCACATCGCGCAGGCATCACCGAATGGTGGATCGGCAAGGCCAACCGCGAAGACCTCACCTGGCCCGTCGCGGACCTGCGCGCCACGGCGCGAGCACTGGGGCTCGTGTCGGTGCGCAAAGGCCGCATCGCCCCGACTCAGGCCATCGCAAGGCGTAGAGATGACCCGCACGCGATCCTGAGGCACATCACCGGCCGGCTCCCGCTCGGAACAACCCCTGCAGAGCGACACGCCGGCTGGATGGCGCTCGCCGTCGTCGCGAACGAGACACCCGCTGAACTGTGGGAAGCGAGCATCAGCGAACTCCTGTTCGACCTCGGCTGGCGCGACCGTGAGGACCCTTACCGTGTCCCCTCCCCCGACAGCCCCACGCTCGACGCGCTCAACCTGCTCGCAGGCGCCATGCGCGCGAACTGGCGACCCAAGGGCGTGAACGCCGCCGTCGCAGCCATCGCCCGGGGCGTCATACGGGCTTGACCGTGTGGTCACCGGATCGGCTGCGGCTGAGCCCGACGAAAGCCGTCACAGGTCGGTCGTACCTGTAGTGGATTCTGTCGGCTCGGACGGCGTGACGGGTGCCGTGCGCCAGCTCCGTTCGGCGGGGCTCCAGATGGCTTTGCCGTCGAGCGCGTCCAGCACCGGGTCGACGAAGACAGCAGCGGCAGCAACGGCGTCGGAGAACCGCTCGGGCAGATTCGCGCCCGCCTCGCCAAGCCCCTTCCGGTAAGCGACATAGGTCGAGTTGCGCAACACTGCGAGCCCCTCGGCGGCTTGCGCCAGAGGGATCAACGTGGTCCCGCGGAACCCTGCGGTGGCCGTGAGCGCTTCGCGCAGTGCTCCGCACTGAAGAGCCTGTGTGCCGGTCAAGAGGTGGATGTCCGCGAAGTCACGCACGCGCGTGTTCGCTCGTCCCAGTTCGATCGCGGTGACGAGTTTCTCCGCGAGCACCGTCTCGATCGGGTAGCCCAGGATGCGGATCGGCGGAGCGTCCGGCCGCAGCGATGGCAGCTCAACTGTTCGCGGGGCCGGCGTGACGGGGTCGCCGAAGTTGATGTCGAGCCGCAGCTTGACCTGCGCTGTTGCGAGCTGTGCCGTCATCGTCACCCGCACGCCGGAATACAGCGCGTCATCACGAATCACCGCAGTGGTGGCCGTGTCGGGCAGGAACTCCACGCCGTCGTCTGGGTCTTCGATCGCGGCGATGTCAGCGACGCGGCGAGCGACGGTCTCTTCGTCGGAGGCCAGGTTGCGCGCGAGGGCGTCGGCGTCGACCGTGGGACGGCGGGTGCCGAACGAAGCCAGCAACATCCCGCCCTTCAGGATGAAGTCCTCGGCGTACGGTGAGCGCGACATCCGCGACAGCCATCGCTCGACGATGTACATCGTGAGCAGTTCCTGCGTGCCACGCTTCTGGCGGCGAGCCTGGTTCTGCAGGTCGAGGTATGCGCGCCCTGCGGCGCTCTCTCGCGTGGGGCGACTCATCGGGCACTCGCGACATCGAGCGCAGCACGCATCGGCCCGAACGTTCCCAGCGCCGCTGCGTAGTCCAGCAGCAGTGCCGGTTTCGAGTTCGGTGCCGCCAGGTATCGGTGAAGCGCGGCGTGCGCGATCGGTTCGCCAAGGCGTTTCCGAAATCGCATGAGATCCACCACCGTCCTCGCCGCGTCGTAGATGCGGACCGGCTCTCCCGGCCCCGCCTCGAACGCGGTCACACCGAGTTCGAACGTTGCTTCATCGAAGCGAAACACTGTCACGGGCGGGTAAGCGATCACCGGCGTATGCGACCGTTTGGGAACCGCGATCTGTACCGACGCAGGCATCTCATCCGTCAGTTCGTGGATCGCTGCCGCCGAGACGCAGCACACGATGGCGCGAGGAGCGCGGTGCGCCACGGCGATCATGTCGGGGTACGACGCCGGGGGTGCGTCTGCTCGACGGAAGACCCCGCGCGAGAGTTCGATGATCTGCCCGCCATCTCGCCAGGCATAGAGGTCTCGCGGATGCACACCGTGCGCCCGCGAGGTCTCCGTCGTGAACGTCGACGGGAGCGATTCGTCCAACTCCTTCATGGATACAATCCTCGCACAGGGCGCTCAGGTATGTGCGGTTTTTATCCACCTCGAGCCACGCGTTCTTCTCGTTCTGGCCAACGGCTTCCGGACGAAACCCCTCGCGTGTCGATGTCCTGCGCTCAGATCAGCTCTCGCCGCAGCGCTTGAACGACGAGGGCCTGCCATCGATCGGGCGGCATCCGATCCCGCATGTCCTCCAGCGCGTGTCGAACGGTCGTCGCCGCGACGCCCTCATAGCAGGTGAGATCCTCATCGGGCACGTCAGGCCGGTTCTCCAGCTCCATCCACTCCGGCAGCGTGCGTCGCACGCGGCGACGCGTGCCCACGCGCACCTTTGGCGGATTGAACTGCCCGAGCCCGAGCAGATCGAGCACGGACTCACGGTGCAGGAACGCGCCTTCCCCAGCAAGAGCCACGGCAACCGTCGGCTCGGTGAACGGGGTCGTCGGCACGTCGCGGTGCGTGTAGACACCCTGCCCGTATCCGCGGAGAGCGCCGCGAGCAGCGAGCTTTCGCACCTCGACGGCGGGCACGCCCGCGTCCTCCGCCTCGGCGACGGTCACTACACCGTTGCGGGATGCGGCAATCTCCCACAGATCCTGGCGATAACCCACAGGTTCATCTCCCGACAATACCGTACTGTAAGTGGTACGCAATTGGCCTGCGTACCCAACCATGCTAGCGCTAAGCCCGTACAACGTGTGCTTGCTCTGGAGGTCAATCGTCGTCCGCGGGTATGTCGAGCGTGCCCTCATCCAGTGCCGGGTCTCCGTCAAGTTGAATGCATTCACGCCTTGCTCGTGTAAGGGCGACGTAGACGACGCAGTGCTCGTCCTCGAGCTCGTGCAGCCCGGTGGACAAGAGCGCGCGCTGCGCCCTGGTGAGGATGACGCCAACACGCTCCCACTCACGTCCTTTCGCCTGGAAGACGGTCATGCCGGGAACAACCGAATCCTTGACAAGTCGCGCCGCGAGACGCTCGACTTGTGCGACCCGTTCAGCCTCTGCGGCCGAACCAAGGCGACGCGGCCGAGTGACACCGAGATCCCTGAGCGCATTTCGGAGTTCATTGAGCGCGTCAGCAGGTGCTCTCCCCGCGCGCAGCCCGGCGACTATCGGTTGCAGGACTCGATCCTGCTCGGCCAGGAACCGCTCACGATCAAGCCCGAGCCTGGCGATCGCTGCCTCTCGCCCGAACGACGACACTCCGAGACGCCCACGCGTCACGACATCCAACAACAGATTGAGTGCGGCATCAGTCGCATTCTCGATCGTGCGGAACGACAAGGGAAGGATGTTGTCTCCGGCGGACCACAGCGGTCGCCAGGTGCGCGCAAGCGCCACGTCGACCTGCTCACTCGTCCCACTGGGCAGACTCACGGGCTCGCCGTTTCTGAGCGCTCTTGCCAGCTCAGGCATTTGATCGCCAACGAATCTGAAGGACTGCGGCTGCTGGTACTCGACGAACCTCTCCGTCGTCGCCCCTAGGAGACGCTGCACCTCATCCGGTGTTGCGCCGCGCCACTTGTAGAGCGCCTGCCAAGGGTCGCCGATCAATGTCACGTCCAGGCCAGCTTCAGCCGCAAGGTGGGCGACCTTGAGGTCCAAGAAGGCAGCGTCGTACACCTCGTCAATGACGAGCGCGCGGTAGTTCTCCGCCAGCCACTTCGCCGCGAACTCGCTCAGTTCATCGACTTGCATCGCAGACAGCAGAATGTTGCGCACGTCGTCGTGACTGACGATGCCGGCACTGAGCAGCGCGTCATGCGCTGCGACATTTCCGATCCCGGTCGTTGGCTGCTCTACTCGGCGACCGCGGGAGACTACGTTTCGCTGTCCGTCGAGGACAGCGACTCGTAGGAAGTTGCTGGGAGGTGCGAGGAAGCGAAACCCGGCGGTGCCCCGGTAGTCATCTCGAACGTCGAGTTCGCGCAGGCCAGTCGGCCAGTTGACGAGTCCAGCGTCGAGCAATCGGTGCAGCAGCTCGACATGCAAGTGATCGAAGGTCATCACTCTGTGGGGAGGCGAGATTGCGCCGCCGCCCCATCGCGCACTGATCCGGGCACGCAGCTCAGCAACGGCCGCCCGGTTGAAGCTCAGGCCGAGCACTCCTCGTTCGTCACCCGCGAGATGCCGCTGATAGCCGAACCGCTCGGCGGCAACGGTCGTCTTCCCGCTGCCTGGCGCGGACACAATATTGACTAGGCGGTCCTGAGCTGCTGCTGCGAGCGCCTGCTCAGGGGTAAGCCTCACCATCCGTCTGGGTCGGCGGCTTCGTCACTCTGGGACGCCGGAGCCCCATAGAGCCAGTCGAACATCTCAACGATATGCAGGGGCACCGCGACGGTTGCAGGGCTAGCGTCCATAATTCGGGCGAGCGCGAGCGCGAATTCGCCCTTCGCTCCCGGCTGTGCCCTGAACGCGGCATCGACAGTCTGTGCAGTGATGGGATTCGGCTTCGTCGCCCCCGCTTCATCGAACGCTTGAGCCACGATCACCTCGTTGCCTGCTACAAGCGACGGTTCCAGAGTCGGTCTTGACCAGAAGAACCGGGCGGAGGTGCTGTCGAGCTGGCCGTGCCAGGCGGGCGGGCTGGGGTCGGGAAGTGGATCACCTCGGCGGTCGGTGTCCGCGAGAGCGGCGATCCTGGTTACCAACTCGTGGCCGGGGGTCGCAAGCAACCGGATGGGCCATTCACCGACCTTGTGGCCGAGGGGGAGGATCGCAAGCGAATCGACGAATCCGGTTCGGAGCTCGTCGTCTCCGGCCCATGCGTGGCCGAGTATGCGGAGCAAGGTTGCTTCCGTGACTCCTTCGACCACGAGCACTCGGTCTCCGAACAGCGCTGATGAACGTGTCGCGTCGAGGTGGAGCCGCGTCTGCTGGAACAGCCGCTTCTTCAGCGCGCTGGGCAAGGGAACGTCCGCCATACGTCGGGCGACGCTTGTGCCGTCTGCGTTGCGGCGGACGATGACGAGTTCTTCGGGCTCGCAGGCAGCCGCAAGCTCCGGCGAGTGCGTGGTAACGATCACCTGAATGTCGGGGCGCTCTTGCACGAGCTTGCGCAGGTAGCGGATCAGCCCGAACTGCAACTGCGGATGGAGGTGCGCTTCCGGCTCCTCGATGAGCACGGTCGCGTGGAAGAGCTGCGGGTAGAACGAATCGGCGTCCGCGTCGGCCGCCGCGTCTGCTGCGGCCAGCCGTTCTCGTGCATCGGCAACCGGATCTTGCGGGAGATCGCTCTCGGTCCCGGCGATCTCACTGCCTGGGAGGGGTATCGTGCCCGCGTCCGGGATACCCGCCAGGGTGACGGCGATGTGCAGCAAATTGACGTAGCCGAGACTTGAAGCCTCCAACCGCTTCGCAGCACCCCGTTCTGGAAGTATCGCCAAGAGCAGCTCGAAAACTCGGGCCAAGTATGCGTCGTCTACCTGCTGCGTCCCGACGAAGGCATGATGTGCCTGGACGCCGCCACTGATCGTCCGAAGGTTCTGCGCGATACGGTCCTCAACGTTCTTGACGAGCTGGTGTGAGGTGATCGCGCTGAGCATGGCCGCAGCCTGTCCGCGGAGGGCTCGCAGCCCACCAGTCTCGGGATGGCGTCGCTCATCGGCGCGCAACAGTTCCAGGAGAATTCGCGCATCCCTGCGAGACAAGTCATCGACCGGATTGCGAAGCGCCGGGAGATGAACCAGACGAATGCCCTCGTACTCGCTCGCGGACTCCAATGAAGTCCCGGCCCGTACTCGTCCAAGGGATCGTTCGAGAGGCCTGCTCCACTTGGGCGCACCAAGCCCCTGCCGCTTCCTGAACCGGCCAAAGGCACCCTCATCGGACTCTTCCGCCTCGTAGGCGTACTCAACCTGCACCGATCGCGGTGGGTTTCCGAGTGCATTTGCGTCGATGGGCGGCAAGCTCGGGAACCGGCGCGGATGCGCGAGCGCGATGCCCTCGTTGATCGTGGTCTTCCCCGCACCGTTTGCCCCGAGGATGAGCGAGAACCGCCCGCTCAGCTCGCAAGTAATCGACGCAGCGGCCGACGCACGGTACCCCTCGATCCGAATCCGCTTGAGATGCATTGGCTACTGCTCCACAGCGCCCGGAACAGGGGTGTGCTCCGTCTTCGTCCCCTCGACCGCCATCCAGGCGATGAGGCGCACATCCTCCAACGCGATGGGCGGGAGCGGTTCAACCTTCTCGGCGGGTTGGATGCCGAACCCGTCGAGCACCTGGATGATCGCGGCGACGACGGCCTCCGGTTTCCCCGGCGTGCGCAGCGCAGCTCGCATGGCCTTCCTGGCCTTGGCGGTCGGCACAGTGTTGAGCCGTTTGATGGTCTGAAGCTGTGCCGCGCCGAGGTGGCCGCCCTTGTTCAGGATCACTTCTCGCGCGTCGCGGAAGGATGCGGGGATCTCGGCGGCGAGGGCGTTCGGGTCGGTGGAGCGCATCCACTCCTCGTGTGCGTCCTCCTGCGCGAGCGCCCACGCCTCGTAGGCGGCGCGGAACGCCTCGTCGGGCAGGGAGCGCGGCCTGTCAGGCCTGCCGGGGTCTGCCGTGACGAGCGAGATCAGGGTGTCGTCGACCACGACCCGACCATCCTCATCGGCGACGGGCTGCCAGGCCTCGTCAGCGTTCACGTTGCGGAACCAGATGTGGCCGGTGTCGCCCATCTTCATGCAGAACACGAAGGCGCGGCCGGAGACGGCCGGGTTCACGAATCCGCTGCCGATGCCGTAGGGCAGGTCTTCGAGCCGTCCACGGAGTGCCTGGTCAGCGTCGAGCGCGTTGGCGAGGCGTCGCCGGTATTCCTCGCCCGAGCCTGCCGCTGAGCCGCCGCCCTGCTCGATGAGTTCCTCGATCTCGCCGACGATGGCGTCGGGGTCGTAGTGCTCCTGCGGCGGGTAGTGCGAGACGCCGGGAAGCACCTTGCCCGCGCCGATGGCGGCGTCGGCCTGTCGGAGCTTGCGGATCAGGGTCTGCTCCAGCCCGAGGAACTCGTCGAGGTGCTCGGCGGGGAAGAACACGTCGAGTTCGATGGACTTGTGCTGGCTGCCGATGCGGTCGACGCGGCCGTGGCGTTGCACGATGCGCATCGGGTTCCACGGCAGGTCGTAGTTGACGATGTGCGCGGCCTGCTGGAGGTTCACGCCCTCGGCGAGCACGTCGGTCGTCAGCAGGATGTCGTAGAGGTCTGCCTCGATGGGAGTGCCATCGTCGCGGAGCTGGCCCGCAGTGCGGGGCGCGAAATTGGCGACCGCCTTCGCGCGAGTGGGCTGGTCGATGCCGCCGCGCTTGCCCGAGGCGAACTCGCCGATCACCGCGGGCGCGACCCGGCCACGGTACGCCGCGAGCGGCGAGCCGTCAGGCACCGCGGCCAGCGCGTCAACGAGCCGCTCGTGCAGATCGCGAATCGTGTCGGCGTACGTGGAGAACACGATGACTTTCCGCCGGTCTCCGCTGGGGGCGTTCGTCACCGCAGGCTTCTCAGCCTCGGCCGCGATTCGCTCTAACTCGGCGAGCAGCGCCGTCACCTTCGGCTCGCCGTCGTGCGCGGCCGCCTCGGCGAGCGACTGGAGGTGACGAATCAGCACGAGATCTCGCTCGACATCCGATGCCAGCAGCTTCGCGTCGTACAGGCCGGCAGCCGTGGCCTGATGCTCATCGTCTTCGTCGAGACCGGCGATGATCTCGTCAAGGTCTTCCGACTCGGAGTTCACATAGTCCCGCAGCGCGCCGCCGACGAGCACCGTGCCTTTCCCGAGCGCCGAAAGGAATGCCTCGTGCGTCTGGATGAGCACGCCGAGCGTGCCGGCCAACGCAGTCGGGGAGGATTCGAGGCGCTTGAGCAAGGCGGAGCGCAGCAGCCCCATGTTCGAGACCTCGGTCTTGTTTAGGTCCTCGGTCTTCAGATACCTACTGGGAACGTACCGGGCAAGCAGGAGCCGCCCTGGGTCGCTGCGGCGCACGCTGAACGACGCGACATGCGCCTCATCCTCGGGGATGTCGAGCGCGTAGGTGACCGCATCGACCAATGCTTCACCCGGCTCATCGAGCTGATAGTCCACGCGACGCACGTCGGCATCGGGGAACTCGACCGGGATCTTCTTGCCTCCCGGCCCGGCGATCGTCTCGCCGCGGTAGTTGTCCTTGACGAATTTCCTGGTGCGTCGCACCGCGACCTGATCCATCAGGTCGAACAGGTGCGCGGGCGTCAGCGCCTCCGGGTCGAGCGCCTGCGCGTCGCGGATGTACTTGCGGATCGACGGGATGCCGATGGAAGCGAAGCGCGCATCGTCGCGGATGAAGTACTTGACCAGGGTCTCCAGGTCGATGAGCGAGTTGTTCACCGGCGTCGCGGTCAGCAGCACGACCTTCTTCGGGTGCCGCCCCGCGAGGATGATCCGATCCAGCGCCTCCGAGCGCGCCGCTCCCGCGTTCCGCAGGTTGTGCGCCTCGTCCACGATCACCAGCGCGGCATCCTCGGCACGCTCGTAGAACCCCAGGTGCTCCGGGTGCCCCGGGTCCATCCGGCTGCGGATCTCCTCATACGAGTGCACCGAGACACGGCGGGAGATGTCGTAGCGCTCCAGCACCGGATCCCACACCGATGCCTTAAGCGCGGCCGGGGCCGCAACCAGCACACGCTGCCGTTGCTCCTCCGTGGCCGCGGCGATCACCTCAAGGGCAAGGAAGGTCTTGCCCAGACCGACCTCGTCGGCGACGAGCACGCCGCCGATCTCGTCCAGCAGCCGCCGCATCCGCTTCACGCCATCGGCCTGGAAGCGGGTCAGCTCGAAGCGCGTCGGACCTGCCTGCTCCTCATCGAGGTGGTCTCCGTATCGGGCGAGCAGCATGCGCAGGAACACGCTCCACGGAGTGTGCTCGGCCCACAGCGGCTCGTACAGACCCGCCAGGTCGAAGGCTTCGGAGTCGGCCCAGCACTCCTCGAACCAGTCGATCACCTGCGGCGTCGACCCGTGCTGCCCAGACGCGCCGACGTTCAGCTCGGCGTTGCGGGTGAGCCCGGCGTAGGTCAGGTTCGACGACCCCGCGAGATACGCGGGATGCGTCGGGTGGTGGCTGATGAACGCTTTGCCGTGCAGGAACCCGCCCGTGTATCGGCGGATCTCCACAATCGGCTCACCGCGCTCGTCGGCGGCGCGCAACCATGCCACGAGACGCTGAGCGGCCTGGGTGGACTGCTGCTCGAAGCCGAGCGCGTCCCGCTCGGCCTTCAACCAACGCACGTGATCGGCGAGTGCCGCGTCGAGTCTCTTCTGAACCGTCTCGTCGGCGTCGGCCGGCAGCAACGGGCCCGGGAGCGGATCGGCACCGAGGAGGATGCGGATGCGCGGCAGCTTCTCGAGCTCGTCGGCGATCAGCAAGAAGCCCGCCGGGTTGATGTAGGCCGTCGCGATCGCCGCGCTCGGCGGCACCGCGAGCGCCTCCCGGTTCACGCGAAAGAGTCGACGCACCTCCTCGCGCACCGTCATCGGCGGAGCAGCCCGGTTGGTGGCGAAGACAGGAAGCTGGTCGGTCATGCCGCGTCCTTCCACTGCTCGTAGTACGCGAGAACTCGTTCCAGCCGCGCGGCGTAGTTCCAGCCGCGATGGAATGTCGCAAAGATGTGCTCCACCTGCTCCGGCGTCAGCCCGTACAGGAGCGACACGAGCGCGTCGAGTTCGGCGATGAGTTCCGTCTTCGTCGGTTCGGCGTTGGCAGTCCCGACCTCGACCCCGACCTCCGCCGCCCACTCTGTGTACCGCGCGTCAACGGCGGCGAGCCTGCCAGCGATATGGACCGTGCGGTCAGACAGCGCGGTGCCAGGTTCATACTTCGGAACCGGCAGATAGTTCAGGATGTTGTACTTCAGGTGCAGTTCAACCCACTTCCGTGCCGTCCAGTCGAACGGGATACTGCTCATGACGCCCAAGAGGAACGCCTCGGCTTGTTTGCTGCCACGTCGAGCGACCAGTAGCGGCGCCATCTCGGTGAAAGCGACCCCCGGCGGCATCAGGCAGACGAGCGTCGTTCGAGTATCAGTGGCGCGCGCGATGTCACGGAATGCGATCCTTGCGTGATCCATCGGAAGCTCCCCATCGGCGAACTTCAGCCCGAAGTACGCGGAGCGCGGCGACTTGACTCCCTTGGCGAGCTTGGCGGCGAGATATGTGCGCAGTTCGTCGCGGTCGGAGAGGGCGTATGGTCGTGCGGCGAAGTCGGGCTCCCATATATTGAACGCCGCGCCGGCGAGCACTCGGATCTGATCGGCCCGCGGCGAATCCACGTCGAAGTCGTAGTACTTCTTGTCCGCTGTCGAGTGAAGCTCGGTCGTCGGCCGGAACTCCCAGTCTGGCCGCGCCTCGTCAAAGCGCGGGGACCGCTTCATCTGCGCGAACACCTCAGCCGACATCGGATCGGGAATAAGCGGGAAGGCAGAAGTCGCCGACCAAGCGGCGAACTCGTCCGCGTCGACTTCGGCGAGCGCGTCGGCCCCAGCAAGGAACTCCGCCTCGCTCGCAAACGGCCCGCAGAAGCGCACGACGTGCTCTCCACCACGCTGCACGACGGCAAGTCCAACCGTGTATTGCGGGTGAACGTTCGGGAACACCCACTGCTGATTGTTCAGCAAGAAGCAGACATCGGCGAAGGCACCCTCCCGAAGGATTTCGCGTCGCCACGCGGCGAGCGCCGAGCCCGAAAGGGCGCCGCGCGGGAGGACATTCGCGGCCCGACCACCGTCGCGAGTGAGCCGCCAGAAGCGCCAGGCGAAGGCCTGGTACAGGTCCGGGTCGCCGCCCGACCCGATCCCAGGGTACGGCCCTCGCACCAGGACGGCCCGGTAGGCATCGGTCGCGGCGACTTCCGCGACGAACTGCGCTTCGAGTTCCGGGCGACCTGCCCGGAACTCGGCGAGCACCTTGTTCTTCTGTGCCTGTGACATCGATCGGAGGCTCGGAATGCGCAGACCCCACCATTGGTGCTCCTCGACCTTCACCTTCTCCCACGGCGGATTTCCGACGAGTACATCGAACCCGGGGCGCTCGCGCAAGAACACCTCGGGGAACAGGAACGGCATGTGGGCGGGCTGGAGCGGATCGACGGCTTCGCGCACTTCGCGCATTGCCGCGAGTGCGGCAAACTGCTCGGCGTCCCAAGCCTCGTCGATCGTCACGCCAAGGCGCTTGGCGACAGCCACGTCGAAGATCGCCTTCGCCGGGGCCGCTGCGTCGCGGGCCTTCGCCAGCATCTCGGCACCGGCGGCGACCTCCGACTTGTCGGCCTCGGAGGCGTTCGCGTAGTCGATGAGGAGGTCTCGTGCGGCCGTCAGCGGCTCGCGGATGATCTGCTCGAACAGACCGTCAGCCTTCAGAGCATCCATCGCCTCATCGATGGTGCCGATGCCTGTGAGGGAGTTGGCGAGGACGAGGCCGTGGTCGAGGCTCGACATCGGCAGGCCGGGCACGAAGGTGTGAATCCAGAGTGCGAGCTGCGACAGCTCGACGGCGAGCGGGTTGATGTCGAGGCCGTAGATGCAGCGGCGAGCGACCTGGCGGCGAAGGAGCTGGCCGTCGGTGATCGCCTTCGCGCCCTCGGTGTCCTGCCCGAGTGCCTCGCGTGCCTTCTCCGCGAGGCGCGCGAGTTCGGCGCGCACGCCCGGCACCTCGGTGGCGGTGAGGAAGTCGCGCATGCCGCGCTCGATCTTGTCCACGGCGGCGACGAGGAAGTGCGCGGAGCCCATCGCCAGGTCGGCGACGCGGAAGTCGAAGAAGGCGTCTGCAGCCTGACGCTCCTTGCCCTCGTCCATCAGCGTCTTGATCCGGTCGAGGTGGGCTTTCAGCGCGGGCTCGACCGACCGCTCGATGAGGTGATCGACGACGATCTTCGGCGTGTAGTACGAGCCGGTCGCCTTGCGCTCCCCCGACGCCGAGTGGAAATACGGGCGTCCCGCGGGCGCGACAACCTCGTCGTCGTCTTTCGCGGGCACGTAGGCGCCGTTCCGGTCGACGGTGAGGTCCTGCTCGGCGAGCGAGAGGCTGGATTCCAGGAGGCCCTCGTAGATGGTGCCGAACTCGCGCACCTGCAGGCTGCGGAAGTCGACCGGCCCCCACGTCTGGTCGACGGTCTCCTCGCTCAGGAGTTCCTGGAGGGCGGGGCCGATCACACTGTCGGTGAGCTTGACCCGCGACAGCAGCGCACCCTCCTCGGTGGTCGGGTCGAACAGGCTGCCGCCGTAGGCGGGCACCTCCCAGCGGGAGTTGCCGTGGAAGATCACTTCCCATACCTGGGTGAGATCTGACCAGATCGCTGCCGACTCGGTGGAGAACTGGTCGGGGCCGGTGCCGATCTCGCGGGTGATGAACGCCTGGAGGGAGTTGGCGTCGTAATGATCGTTGCGGCCCGCAGGCAGCAGCTCGGTCGCCTCCCCGTATGCCTGGAAGAGCAAGCGGAACAGGACGCGCATCGTCAGGCGATACGCCATTTGAAGACCCTGAGCATCGAGCGCGAGCCCAAGCGCCGGAAGCTGATCGGCGATGGCGAGAGCGACTCGAGGCACCACGCCCTCGTACACACGGTCGCGCAGGCGCGTGCCGAGTTCGGCGGCATACTTGCCCGAGCCATCGAGGATCTGCTGCGCGGAGCCGTCCGCGTCGAGTGCCTCAGCGGAGAAGATCAGGGTGAGCAGCGCAGCCTGCTCGGGTGCGAGCAGATCGAGGTCCAGCTCGAAGTAGGTCTCGGACTGCCCGCGCTGACCGACGCCCACGCCGTCGCGTCCGGGGTAGAGCCGCAGGGTGGACTTGCGCAGCGCGATCACCCACGGCACGTCCTCGCGGCCAGCGACCTCCAGTGCCTTGGCGACGGGCGTGAGCTGGTACGTCGTGGACTTCTGATCGAAGTGCTCGTCGTCACGCAGCAGCACCGCGACGGCGCGGCGAGGGCCACTGGAGGTGCGCAGGACGAGCAACCGCTCCGATCCCGCGGGCTCGGCGTCGAACCCGAGCGCGGTGACCAGCTCGATGCCGCGCTTGGGCAGGATCGGCGTCGCCTTCTGGCCTGCCGACTCCCAATCCGGGCGGCGAGGCACATCGCGGTTCAGGTGATAGGTGGCAAACAGGAAGTGGTTGGAGAAGCCGTCCGTGCCCGCCGAGGACATCGCCTCCTGGATGGCGCGAATGCGCCCGTGGGCGGCAAGCCCGTTCCCCTCCTCCAGCACGGACTGGAGCTGTCGCTCCGCCTGGCCGACCGTGATGGGGCCGATGGGCGGAGCGTCCGCGGACGGGTAGTGAATCCATACGCCGTCCGGCGTGACGGCTGCGACGATGAAGCCCATCGGAGCCCGCGTGCCGCGCGACTTCCACAGGTCATCGAGCACGCCCTTCGTCGGCCGCGCGACCAGGCGGGCGACACCCACCTGGATCGCTCCTGCCCCGGCGTCATCCCGGCCGAGGACGACGATGGCGTCGGCCGCGCCCGCTGGCGCATCCGCCCACGCGACCGTGCTCGACCCGTCAAGCTGCAATGCCGACACGTTCCCTGCCTTCTCCATGCTCAACCCAGGTGCCCTGGAAACCACTCGGCTGGCGTCACCGTCGCCACCCGTTCGATAGTGCCGTCGTCCCCGACCAGCAGCACATCGCCGTAGGTCGTCACCCGAAGCATCGCGCCGTCCGCGAGCCCCTGTGCCAACGGTGTCTTACGGCGCTCTCCCGTGTCGACGTCGGCGATCTCGTCGCCGTCGACGGCATAGAAGTGCGGCGTGAAGAACCCGCGGGCGATATCGCCCTCCGGGTCGGGGCCGAGGTAGCCGAGCAGTCGTGGGGTTGCCCCGATGAACCCGCCCACGGCCCCGTCGGTGTCGATCCACAGCTCACGCCCCCGCGGCTCGACAGCGGTCCAGGCACGCACCTTGTCGGCGAAGTCGCCGGTGACCCTGGAACGCACGGATTCCATCGTGTCAGGGTGTACGACGTCGCCCGCGCGAGTCAGGCGATAGCGCAACTCCGGGATGGGGCTGACCCAGGTGCCGCCGATGCTCGGTCGCGGCAAGTCCTCCGGCGCATCGAGCGGTGCGGGCTCGGCGACGGCAGGAACCGTCGCTGACGCACTCGGCACGGCATCCGCGGGATAGCGTCCGATGCGCAGGTCGCTCAGGCGCTCGATCAGCGCGTCGATGCGTCCGGCGATGTGCATGTCGCTGGACTGTACGAATCCGCGCACGACCTTCGCAGCCTCTTCGAGCTGGGCGGTCGTCGGATCGTCACCGAAGTGGAACCACGTGTTCCTGGTGGCGAGGATCTTCTTCGCAGCGGTCTGCTTCTGGAACTGTCCGCCGAACACGCTCAGATACGGCGAGTCCTGCTCGTGGATGTAGTCGCGGAGGATCACACCGGGGTCTTGCGGCTCGAAGCGGTGGTTGGGTCGCCAGTTCTTCGGGTCCGAGTGCTTCAGCTCGCTGATCCGGGCCGCGAACCACTGCGGCCCCAACGATTCCCGCAGCGCGAAGTGGCTCGTGACGTAGAGATCCCACCCGAAAGCCCGCATGAGGGTGAAGTAGCCCTTGATGAGTTCGCCAGGCGTCTCGTCCTCGGGCAGCGCGATGGAAACGTCGACGCCGCTCATGCGTTCGGGCCTTCCACCGATTCCTTGCCGTAGCCGGTCATGATCGGCACGACGCGCGTGAGCGCGTAGGCCGCGAACAACGCCGTCGGGTCCGCGATGGGCACCTCGATTGCCGGCTCGGTCTTGAAGCGTGTCGCGCTCGGCAGCAGCACGCCATACGCGCCCGTGCGCGTCGCGCCGAGGTCGGCAAGCAGCGCCTGCGCGTCGCCGCCCGCCCACTCGCTGATCTGCGCCCACTCGACCGTCGCGCCGGTTGCCCGCCCGGTCTTCCCATAGCGCAACGCGCGAAGGCGCGCGACCAGCTTGTCGCCCACGAGCTTCGGCGAGATCGCCCCGGCGTCCTCCAACCGCTCATAGTCCGACGGGCCAGCGAGCAGCTCGGCGAAGCCGAGCGAGATCTCGTCGCTGTCATCCCAACGGACCAGCGAGACCTGTGCGCGCAGACCATCGTCGGCTTTGAGATTGGCGAGCACGGCGCGTGCGGGGCGCTCCCGCCTATCGCCGTGCCACTGGCTCGGCGGGACGACCGCGATCGCGTGCTGCCCATCCAGCACCTCGACGCTCACCGGCCCAATCCTGAAGCTGCTCATGCGTGCTTTCCTCCCCTCATCTGCTCCGCTGCTCGGTCTCACGCGCGAAAGTTTTTCAGACTATGACAGACCTCCGACATCCGTTAGCTGACGTCTGATGAGGCTCCCCTCGAACGCACCCATTCATCGACTTCGCTGACCTGGAACTTCCAGAGACGTCCCACCTTGTGTGCTGGCATCCCCTTATCGGCGATCCAGACATAGACCGTCTCCTTGGTGACGCCCAGATGAGCGGCGATGTCGTCGGCAGACAGCCAGGGCTCACTCACGAGGGCACCGGCTTGACAAGTTCGATCGGGGGCATAGCCCAGAGCCTATCGACGAAACCGCTGTTTTAGCCGGTTTCTCCCGGTTTCTCTCGTTCGCCTCGGTTCCGGCACCGGTGCCGCTGACTATAATGACGGCCCGTCATGGCGTGGCGAGCGATCTCGATTCCACTCATGGCTGGGAGCTTCGACCCGCTTCGTGCGCGCTTCCGCCGCTCTGTGGGTTTCCTCGGCGACGAGGCGCTGAGCCGCGTCTTGGGCAGCACGCTCGTGGACGAGCTTGACCGCTTCATCTGGCGGAAGCACATCAAGTTGGGCGAGGTAGCGGCGATCCTGCGCCGCCTGCTCGCGCAGGGCCTTCACCCGCGCGGCAACCGCGCTCGGACGCCGGTTCCCGAGGACGCGCTCGTACAGCGCCGTGTGCTCCCGCGACTGCCTCGCGATGATCTCCCTGACGATCTGGCGCGCCTGCGTCGCTTCCGCGCGTGCTTCGACGACCGCGGGCACGCGGCCGGCTTCGTGCTGGGCGACTGACTCGGACCACGCGGGCAGATTGCTCTCGCTGCGGGGGACGCTCTGCCACCGGTCACGCACGGCCTGCTCGGTCTCCGCGCTGCGAGCGTCTGCGTTATTCGCGATGCGGGTGGAAGACCGCTTGCGGAACCGAGACGCGCTCTCCTTGGCCCGGCGTGCCGCGATGGCGTTCTGCTGCGCAGCCAGGAACTTGGCGCCATCCGCGACTGCCTCCTGTGTCAGCGACTCCACAACGTCCGCGATCACGGCAGCAGCCTTCGCGTCGGCGGCTTCCGCCAGCTCACGCTGCGGCTCATATTCGGCTTTGTGTCGCTGGGACTGGTCGTGCAATCTGGCGGCTGCCGAGAGCCAGCGCTCTCGCTCCGCGTCAGCCTTCGAGATCCGCTCGACAACCCGGTCGCGCTCCGCGCCAACGATGGACATGGGCCCGTCCGCGACGAGGTCCGAGACGGCCTCACGGGCGCGTTCGGTGGCGTCTTCCAGACCTCGGTCTGCGCGGTCTCGGGAGAGCGCATCGACGAACTGCTGCTTCGCGTCTGCGAGATCGCTGGCGACGATATGCAGTCTGTTGGTCTCGCGTCCGCGGGTCATGCCGACGTAGACGCCTGCCGCATCGATAGCGTCGGAGAGCAACGTGTGTGCAGCGGTCACGGTCGCGCCCTGGACGCCGTACGCGGTGACCGCGTAGGCCAGGTGCGCGTCCTCGGTCACGTACTCCGCGGGCAAGGTCATGGTGCGCTGCTGCTTACGGCCGTTGCTGGTCTCGACGATGCTCAGCGAGCCGTCTTCGCCGACGTGCTGCACGGTCCAGGTCTGCCGGTTGGCAACGCCGAGTGCGGGCTCGTTGCGGCGGGTCTGGATCACGTCCCCGGCACCGATCGGCAGGCCATCGCTGCCGCACACCGTCCGCGCGTCGTCAACCTTGCCGCGGTCGACGCGCTCGGCGCGGATGCGTTCGTTCAATGCCCGGGCCTCGTCGTTCGTCGCCGCGGTGATCGCATCCGCTGTACTCGTCGTCGTGGCGATGACCGCCTGCAGGTCCTCATCGGTCTCGTGCAGGACGATCAGTCCGCGCTCGTTCAGCCGCTCGAAGATCGTGGTGGGGTTCCGGGCATGCCGCAGCTCGAGCGTGAGCGCCGCATACGCGGGGTCGGTGAAGCGGTGCAGGCTCGTCATGTCGACGACTGCTGGGGTGAGTTTGGTGGCGATGTCGAGCACGCCTCCGCGTCCGACGGCGGGGAGTTGCGCCCGGTCTCCGACGAGCGCGACAGTCGCCCCGGCCTCGTCCGCGACTTGCAACAGGGCGAGGGCGGAGTCCTGGTCGAGCATCCCTGCCTCGTCGACAACGATCCGCTCGCCTCGCGCGAGACGCTCCTCCTGCGCCGGGCCACGGTAGATGCTCCCGGTCTCGGGATCGGCGTCACCGAGCTTGAGGCGTGTCCACACGCCGTCGCTGTTCCACCGGAATCCGTGTGCGTAGACGAGCGCGGCCACGGAGTCGGTCGGGATGCCGAGGTCCTGGGCAGCGACGTCGGCGGCCTTCTTCGTCGGCGTGACGACCCGCATCCCACGGCCCTCGGCTGCTGCGGCTTCGATGGCCGTCTTGAGCATCGTCGTCTTACCCGACCCCGCGGCGCCTTCGACCACGACGAGCGGGTTGGCGGATGCGACGACGGATGCCGCCCGCTCCTGTTCATCGTCCAGGCCCGCCTGCACCGCGAGCTTGTGTACGTCCGGGATGCGCTGGTTGGACTTCTCCGCGCGTGCGGTGAGCAGGTCGCGCAGTTCCATCTCGACAGCGACGACGCGCAGCGATGTCAGATGCGCGACGTGCTCCGGCTTCGGCGCACCGGGTGGGAGGACGGAGAGGCAATCCGATGCTGCGAGCTGCGTCGCCAGTTGGACGAACTCTCGCAGCTCCTCGGGTGTGGCTTGCACGCCGTGCTCGGTGGTGACGCGGGTGACGTGCTCGCGCAGCGTGTGCGCCGTCCACGCCGATGCACCCGCCGCTGCACGGTCAAGTGCACGAGAGGCGACTTCCTCGATCCGCAGCTCGTCGAGCGCAACCGGTGCAGGCCTGTGCGCCCGTGGTGCATCCGGGCTGTAGCCCGCGTCTTCGAGCTCCGAACTCCAACCGGCCTCGCTGCCGAGCACCGTGGACTTCTTCCCCGGGCGTTCGTGCTCCCACGCCTTCGCTTTCAGCCGCGCCCGCACGACCGGCCCCGGTTCCTCGCCGGGATGCGCAGCTTCCCACTCGGCCTCGAAGGTGGCGAGATTGCGTTCGACCTGCGCACCGCGCTTCGACTGGGCCGCGTTGAACGGCTCCAGCTCCGCGACCTCTCCGGTCGCCGGGTCGAGCGTGAGACCGTGCTGGTCGAGTACGGCGGCGAGTTGCGGGTGCGCGGCGATGATCGCGGTGCCGAGAGCGCGAATCGCACCCTGCTGCTTGAACAGCGCCGCGGTGTCCAGACCGCGCCACTTCCCCGCGGCGTAGACGCGGGTGCCGATCTGGAAGTGGATGTGCCGATGCGGATCACCCGCACGGCTGGTCTTGTGCGCGACCGCGACGGTCTGCAACTGCTGCACCGGCACAATCTCTCGCGCCTGCCGAGGCCCGATCCGGGTAACCGAGTGCTGGGCGAGCCAGCGTCGGATCTCCGCCGCCGCATCCTGCTGCGCGACGTCGAGCACGTCAGAGACCTCCGGGTGCAGGGCGGCGGCGATGGAGAGGGACTTCGGGGCGTTGATCACCATCTCCGCGAACCGGGGCGAACCCCGCATGCCCTCGCCCGCGCCGCGCGGGGTTCCCATCGATGTGCCGCTGACCGGGTCCGTCCAGTCCACCCACTCGGCGTACTGCACCGGGTCGAGCGTCCGTGCCTCGATGACCTCACCCGCGGGGTCGGTGACGGTGAACTCCGCGAGCGCGGTGCCGCCCTCCAGGTAGTACTCGTCGGCGGTCGACCTGTCCGACTCCAGGTATCGGCGCGCGGCCGCGCCGATACCGCGGAACAGTATCACACCGCCCTTCACCCCGGGCCTCCTCACAAGTCGTCTCATGAGGGAGGTGCGCACGCCCCACCCGCGGTGGCATACGTCCATGAATGAATCTGAGAGGAGCGCACCGATCAGGTGTCAGAGCGGAAGCCGGTGCGAGCTGACGGCGAGATCGACGCAGGCGGCAGCAGGGCAGGCGCTTCGGAAAAGGCGTGCGTGATCGCCGCATGCCGGGTATGCGTGTGTTGTCGAGTCGATCAGGAGCGTCCAGGCGGGCGACGTGGCTCCAGCCGGAATCCGTTCGTGGAAGCGAGCATCAGCGTGGGCGGGCGGCGAAGCGGTCGCTCACAGCACCATGAGGGTGGTGGGGCGGCTTCCTGCTCCGATACGACGGTTCCGGAAACTTTCCGGCACCGTCATTGAGGACGTCCAGGAAGCTGTCGCGCATCGTCCGTCCGCGTCGTTCACGGTGCCGTCAAATTGACGGAACCGTGCGGTCCCCGACAGTCCGGGCGCCGTGGGGGTGCGTGCGCGGTGGTGGCAAGTTGGCACCACCTCGAACTCCGGGCCTTTCGAGTTCACGGTGGTGCAAAATCTGCACCACCGTGATGACGCCGGTTAGGCACGACCGGAGCGTTGCTACCGGCGGTGCCGAATCGGCACCCCCGTAGCGGGTCCTTGTGACGGTCCCGCCGAATCGGCGGAACCGTAGTTCCGGGAAGGCCCGCGGTGGATGGGATTCCGCACCGCCGCCGCACACTCATGGACTTGTGGTGCAGGCACCGTACCTCTCCTCACGCGAGCGCGCAAGGCTTTGTTAAGACGGTACGCGGCCCGTCCCGCGCGACCGGCGAGCCGCATGACTCACGTCCCAAGGATCGTGTCGAGGATGTCGGCGGTGACGACGTCGACTTGCTCGGCCGTGATGACGTAGCTGTTGCGGGTGACCATCTCGTTCGCGTGCCCGAGCAGTCGTGACGCGATCGTGAGCCCCGCCGCGCGCTCCACGAGCGTCGCGGTGGTGCGGCGGTAGATGTGCGTCGAGTACTCGTCGACCTCGACGCCGAGGCGCACGAGCTCTTCGTGGTTGTCGTCGATGAACGAACGCAGCAGCCGTTCGTAGTTGGAGACGCTCATCGGCTTGCCGGTCTTCGTCGGGAACAGCAGCGCCTCCGGTCCTTTATCGGCAAGCGCGAGTCGGCGTCGCACCGCGTCGGCCGCAAGTGCAGGGAGGGCGACGCGACGACGTTGGCGGGTACGCTTCGGGGCGTTCTTCCGCTGGACGCCCTGCGCTTTGTTCTGGATCACGGTGCCGTCGATCAGGATCGTCGGCGGGGCAGTGGTCATGTCCACGTCACAGCGGCGCAGACCGATGCACTCCCCCACGCGGGCGGAGGTGCCGAGCATGATGTCCATGCCGTCCACGAGCGCCCGCCAGTTCGGGCGCGGTCCCATGCCCTTCGTCTTCCGCCACCGGGTCATGAGGTCGCGGATCGCCTCGATCTGCTGCGGGGTGAGCATCGCGGTCTTCTTCTCCGGTGTCGGCAATCGGGTGACGTCGCGCACCGGGTTCGTCGGGATCGCGTCGTCGCGCACGGCGAACCCGCAGATGAGCGACAGCACCGAACGCGCCTTCCGCGCTGCGGACACGCCCCGGTCAGCGAGGAGGTTCTGGATGATCCGGTCGCAGCGGCCGACCGTGAGCGCATCCAGGGCGACGCCACCGCAGACAGGGACGAGGGTGAGACGGACGGTGGTCTCGTAGTTCTCATACGTCGACCATGACAGCGTGCCGTTCTCGGCGCGCACCTTCACCGTCGGCAGCCACGCCTCCGCCGCCTCCTGGATGGTTGATGCGGCGGTGACGATGGCCTTCGTGTGCGTCGTCAGGGTCTTCGCGCGCGACAGCAGCTCCTCGCGGGCTGCATCCTCGGTAGCGGCTTCGGCGCGGAGCTGCACCAGTTCGCCGGAGTCGTCGCGCATCCGGGCGCGTGCCCGCCACTTCCCGTTCGCAAGCTGCGTGACCTGCACCTGGCCGACCTCGCCCGCGACGATCTTCGGCCTAGCCATGACGCTGCTCCCGCGCCCAGGCGAGCACGTCGTCACGGTCGTACTTGATGTGTCGGCCGAGCTTCAGCCACGGCGGCCCGGACTTCGTGAGTCGCCAGCCTTCGAGCGTGCGCTCGGGCACGCCCAGCAGCACGGCCACCTCAGCCTGGGTCAGGAACGCGGGCTCGACCTCGATGCGTGCATGAGCTTCCATGCCAGACAGGTGCGGAGCACGTACCCACCCGAACCATCGGGGACGAGTGCGTACCTCATCAGCAGAGACGACCGCGAAACTCGCCCCGTGGGGGTTTCTGGTCACCAATCTGGTCACTCGACGCCAGATCGTGCCAATCAACGGAGTGAGGAGGGAGCCGGACTTCCTAGAGAACTCTAGCGATTCGTTGCTGGGGTACCTGGACTCGAACCAAGAACAACTGAACCAGAATCAGCCGTGTTGCCAATTACACCATACCCCAATGGCCAGAACCGAAGCTCGGGCACAAGAGAACACTTTACCCGATGGAGCCGCCGTCTCTGAAATCGGGCGCGCTATCGGCGAGCCCCCCGAGCAGGTCGAGATGGATGGTACGCGCGACCACGGCGCCCTCCCCCGCGGCGACCGCGATCTGCATCGGCTCGCGGGCCGTGACATCGCCTGCTGCGTAGAGCCCCGGCACCGTGGTGCGGAACCGCGCGTCGACCACGAGGCGGCCGAGCTCGTCGCGTGCGGCATCCGCTTCGGCGAGGAACGAGGCCTGCGGAATCCACTCGGGTCGCACGAAGCCGGCCTCGCGCGCGACGACGCGGCCGGACGCGAGCCGCACGCCCGTCATCACCGCCTTCTCGCCCTCGATCGCCGCGACGGGCTCGCGCTCGACGCGGATGCCCGCCGCCATGAGTCGCTCCTCGTCGTCGCCGCCGAGGGCCGGGGCGAACACGATCAGATCGGGCGCCCAGTGCGCGATCTCGAGCGCACGCGCGGCCAGGTCGGGGCCGCTGCCGATCAGCGCGAGCGACTGCCCGCTCTTCTCGTACGCGTCGCACTCGATGCACGAGTGCAATGCCGTGCCGTAGTAGGCGCGCAGGTTCTCGACGTCGGGCAGCACCTCGCTCAGCCCCGTGGCGACGAGCACCGCCCGCGGTCGCAGCTCGAGGTCGGGGTCGCCGCGCAGCCCCGAGACGGTCACGGTCAGGTCGGCGCCAACCGCCTCGACCCGTCCGTTCGTGTGCGCCGCGCCCGGGTAGGCGAGGAACTGCTCGCGCCCGATCTTCCGCAGCTCGAGCGGCGGAATCCCGTCGAGGCCGAGCGTGCCGTGCGAGCGCAGTGTCGGCGCGTGCCTGGGTCGATTGGTGTCGACCATGAGCACGCTGCGCCGCGCCCGCACGAGGTTGAGACCGGCGGTGAGCCCCGCCGGCCCCGCCCCGATGATGACGACGTCAGGCTGCGAGTCGGTCATCGAGCTTCGCGAGACGGGCCAGCGTCTCCCCCTTGCCGAGGATCTCGAACGATTCGAAGAGCGGCGGCGAGACGCGGCGACCGGATGCCGCAACCCGCAGCGGCCCGAAGGCGACACGCGGCTTGAGGCCGAGGTTCTCGATCAGCTCGGCACGAAGCGCGTCCTCGATGGCCGCGGTCTCCCACCTCTCGAGCGGCTCGAGGACGGCGATCGAGGCCTTCAGCACCGTCGGTGCGACATCCGTGAGCGTTGCCAGCGCGTCGTCGTCATAGCCGAGGGACGCGGCGTCGGTGAAGAGGAAGCCGAGCATGCCGGGCGTCTCGCCGAGGAGCTGCACGCGCTCCTGCACGAGGGGCGCCGCCTTGAGCAGCACCTCGCGCTCGGCATCCGTCACGACCTCGCCGAACACGCCGGCCGCCTGCAGATACGGGATCGTGCGCTCGGCGAAGTCGGCGACGTCGAGCAGGCGGATGTGGTCGCCGTTGATCGACTCGGCCTTCTTCTGGTCGAAGCGCGCCGGGTTGGGGTTCACGTCGACGATGTCGAACTTCTCGACCAGCTCGGCCATCGAGAACACGTCGCGATCGGCGGAGTAGCCCCAGCCGAGCAGCGCCAGGTAGTTGTCGAGCCCCTCTGGGATGAATCCCCGGTCGCGGTGGTGGAACAGGTTCGACTGCGGGTCGCGCTTCGAGAGCTTCTTGTTGCCCTCGCCGAGCACGCTCGGCATGTGACCGAAGCGCGGGATGAAGGTCGTGATGCCGAGATCGATGAGTGCGCGGTAGAGCGCGATCTGGCGCCCGGTGGAGGGCAGCAGATCCTCGCCGCGCAGCACGTGCGTGATCTGCATGATCGCGTCGTCGACGGGGTTCACGAGCGTGTAGAGCGGATGCCCGTTGGGCCGCACGATGACGAAGTCGCTGTTCGTGCCCGCCGGGAACGTGATCTCGCCGCGGATCAGGTCGTCGAAGGCGGTGTCCTCGTCGGGCACCCGCAGCCGGATGGCCGGCTCGCGGCCCTCGGCGCGGAACGCCGCCTTCTGCTCATCGGTGAGGTCGCGGTCGAAGTTGTCGTAGCCCTGCTCTTTGGGCCGGCCGTTCGCGGCGTTGCGCGCGTCGATCTCCTCGGCCGTCGAGAACGACTCGTAGGCATGGCCGGATGCCAGCAGCTTCGCGACCACGTCGCGGTAGATGTCATAGCGCTGCGACTGCCGGTACGGCGCGTGGGGGCCGCCGACATTGACGCCCTCGTCCCAGTCGATGCCGAGCCACGAGAGCCCGTCGAGGATCTGCTCGAAGCTCTCTTCGCTGTCGCGGGCCGCGTCGGTGTCTTCGATGCGGAAGATCAGCTTGCCGCCGGTGTGCCGCGCATACGCCCAGTTGAACAGGGCTGTGCGGATGAGGCCCACGTGCGGGGTTCCGGTCGGCGAGGGGCAGAACCGCACCCGCACTTCGGCGCCGGTTGCGGTGGAGAACGGGTACGCGCGTGAGTCAGACATACGCCTGAAAGCTTACCGAGCCGGGGCTGGGGCTTCCGCGAGATCGAGGCGTGCGAGGTCGAGGGCGTGCAGGGTCTCGAGCGTGGCCGCGACGGCCGGCACCCGGCCTGCGCCCTCGGTCGTGACGACGTGGATCGTGCGCGAGTCGCCCTTGGCGGTCGAGCGCAGCACGATGCCGTCGGGCACGCGCGTGGAGGCGAGGGCCAGCGTCGGGACGAGGGCGATGCCGATGCCGGCATCCGCCATGCCGAGAACGGCCGAGAAGTTGTCGGTCTCGTACGCGATCGTGGGGGCGAAGCCCGCCGACTCGGTGACCTGCAGCAGGTGGCCGCGGCAGCGGGGGCAGCCCGCGATCCATGTCTCGCCCGCAAGCTCGCTCATCGGCACCCGGTCGTGCACCGCCGCGGGGTGCGCCGCGGGCAGGGCGACGAGCATCTCGTCCTGCCAGAGCGAGTCGACCGTCAGCCCCTGCGCGCTCTCCTGGTGGGGGTCGACCCGGTCGCCGGGGTAGCTGAACGTGATCGCGACATCGACGACTCCCGAGCGCACGGCCTCGACGGCCTCGGGCGGCTCGGCTTCGAGGTAGCTGACCGAGAGGCCGGGATGCGTCGCCGCCAGTTCCTTCACGAGCTTCGGCACGACGGTCGACGACGCCGTCGGGAAGCCGGCGAGCCGCACCCGGCCCGCGCGCAGCCCGCTCAGCTCGGCGAGCTCGCCCGCCGCCGCGTCGAACGCGTTCGTGATGGTGCGCGCGTGCCGGGCGAGCACCTCGCCGGCCTCGGTGAGGCGCACCGAGCGGCCCACGCGCTCGGCCAGCGGAAGGCCGAGCCTCTGCTCGGCGCGGCGCAGGTGCTGGCTGACCGCGGGCTGGCTGTAGCCGAGTGCCTCGGCCGCCGCCGTGATCGAGCCGTGCTCGGCGATCGCACCGACGATGCGCAGCGTCTGCGCGTCGAGCTCGGGCAGTTCCGCGGCGGCCGTGAGTGTCATGCGGCCAGTCTAGCTGCTACATAACCGCCCGTTATCGAATACATCGATCTCATGTTCTTGTGTGATGGGTTCGCTCGACCGAGCCTGGAGACATGATCGACACCCTCCGCGCCGAGTTCCCCGCCACGAGCGGGTACCTCGCCGCCTGCACCATGGGCCTGGTGCCTGCGCCGACCCGGCGCGCCATCAGCGCCGACCTCGAGGTCTGGGCCGCGGGGCTCACGAGCATGGGCGGCTATGACGCCATCGTGAACCGCGGGCGCGCGGCCTTCGCCCGGCTCGTGCACGTCGACCCGTCGCGCGTCGCGATCGGCTCGCAGGTGTCCGTGCAGGCGTCCGTGATCGCGGCCGCCGCGCCCGACGGAGCCGAGGTGCTCTGTGTTCGCGGCGACTTCAGCTCGGTCGTGGCGCCGTTCGCCCAGCACGCGCACCGCGGCGTGCGCGTGCGCGAGGTGCCGCTCGAGGCGCTCGCCGACGCCGTCACCGAGGGCACCTGGCTCGTCGCGTTCTCGCTCGTGCAGTCGGCCACCGGCCGCATCGCCGACGTCGACGCCGTGCTGGATGCCGCCGGGCGCCACGGCGCCCGCACCCTCGTCGACCTCACCCAGGCGGCGGGCTGGCTCGACGTCGACGCCTCGCGCGCTGACGCGACGGTGACGCACGCCTACAAGTGGCTGTGCGCGCCCCGGGGCGTGAGTCTCATAACCCTCTCGCCGCGCATCGCGGCCGAGCTGCGCCCCGTGCAGGCGGGGTGGTACGCCGGTGAGGACGTGTTCGACTCGTGCTACGGCGCCGACATCGCGCTCGCGACGGACGCGCGTCGCTTCGACGTCTCACCCGCCTGGCAGGCGTGGGTCGGGGCGGCAGAGTCTCTCGAGCTGTTCGCGGCGGCAGACCTCGACGCCGTGCGCAGCCATGACGTCGCGCTCGCCGACGAGCTGCGCGCGGCGCTCGGCCTGCCCGCGACCGGCTCGGCGATCGTGACCTGGGCGGACCCCGACGGGCGCGACGTGCGGGCGATGACGGATGCCGGGCTCACGGTCTCGGGCAGGGC
The DNA here is from genome assembly GCF_039538245.1 of Gryllotalpicola kribbensis. Classification (NCBI taxonomy): domain Bacteria; kingdom Bacillati; phylum Actinomycetota; class Actinomycetes; order Micrococcales; family Microbacteriaceae; genus Gryllotalpicola; species Gryllotalpicola kribbensis. The sequence continues at coordinate 26,154 of NZ_BAABBX010000008.1, read as the reverse complement.
CGGCAACGCGCGCGTGGCCTTCCACGTGTGGAACGACGAGCGAGATGTGGCCCGCATCGTCGACGCCGTGAAGGTGCGGGCGATCGCCTAGGCCCGCTCGGCGCCCTTGACGGGGTTCCGCAGAATCCCGAGCCCCTCGATCTCGACCTCGACCGTGTCGCCCGCGACGATCGGCCCGACCCCGGCGGGCGTGCCGGTCATGATGACATCGCCCGGCAGCAGCGTGAACGCCGCGGAGGCGTGCGCGATGATCGTCGGCACGTCGAAGATCAGATCGGAGATGTTGCCGTCCTGGCGGATCTCGCCGTTCACGCGCGTCTGGATCGCGGCATCCGCCAGCTCGAACTCGGTCTCGATGACGGGGCCGAGCGGCGCGAAGGTATCGAACCCCTTGGCGCGCGCCCACTGACCGTCGGCGACCTGCAGGTCGCGGGCCGAGACGTCGTTGCCGATCGTGTAGCCGAAGACGTACTCGAGCGCCTTCTCGGCCGGCACGTTCTTTGCGACCTTGCCGATGACGACGACGAGCTCGCCCTCGTGCTCGACCCGGCTCGAAGCAGCGGGCAGCACGATGGGCTCGTTCGGCCCGATCACGGCCGTGTTCGGCTTGAGGAACAGCAGCGGCTCCGTCGGCGCGTCGCCGCCCGTGACGTTCTTCATCTCCTCGACGTGATCGCGGTAGTTCTTGCCGACGCCCACGACCTTCGAACGCGGGATCACGGGGGCGACGAGGGTCACCTCGGTGATCTTGACCCGCTCGCCCGTCGGCTCATAGCCGGCGAACATCGGGTCGCCCTTGAGCAGAACCCACTCCTGCTCTTCTGAGTCGAGGATGCCGTAGCTGAGAACGCCCTCGTGCTGGAAGCGGCCGACCTTCATCGTGCGCCCTCCGCGTCCAGGCGGTAGAGCCAGCCGTGCGTGTCTTCGATGCGCCCGTACTGGATGTCGGTGAGCTCCTTGCGCAGCGACATCGCAAGCGAGTCGGCCTCGGCGAGCTCGGGCAGCTCGATGGTGAAGTCCTTCGCCTTGAGGCGCGCGATCGGGTTCACGACCGCGGCCGTGCCGCACGCGAACGCCTCGACGATGTCGCCGCTCGCGACGCCGTCGCGCCACTCGGCGAGCGAGACGGGGCGGCGCTCGATGGCGTGGCCGCGCTCTTCCGCGAGCTGCAGCAGCGAGTCCCGCGTGATGCCCTCGAGGATGCTGTCGGAGGCCGGCGTCACGAGCGTGCCGTCCTTCTTGACCAGCACGAGGTTCATGCCGCCGAGCTCTTCGAGATTCCCGTCCTGCAGGAAGAGCACCTGGTCGCAGCCCTCCGCATACGCCTCCTGCTGGGGAAGCAGCGAGGCCGCGTAGTTGCCGCCGGTCTTCGCGGCGCCCGTGCCGCCGTGGCCCGCGCGCGCGTAGTCGGTCGACAGCCAGATCGACACCGGCTGCACGCCGCCCTTGAAGTACGAGCCGGCGGGCGAGGCGATCACGAAGTAGTACACCTTGCGCGCCGCACGCACCCCGAGGAACGCCTCCGACGCGAACATGAACGGGCGCAGGTAGAGGCTCGTCTCGCCGCCCTCTGGAACCCAGGCGGCATCCGCCTGCACGAGGTTCTTCAGCGAGTCGAGGAAGACCGGAAGCGGCAGCTCGGGCAGCGCGAGGCGGCGCGCCGAGCGCTGCAGGCGCAGCCCGTTCTGGTCGGGCCGGAAGCTCCAGACGGACCCGTCGGCGTGGCGGTAGGCCTTGAGACCCTCGAAGATCTCCTGCGCGTAGTGCAGCACCGCCGCGGCGGGGTCGAGCGAGATCTTGGCGTACGGCTCGACGGCGGCGCGATGCCAGCCGCCGCGCTCGCTCCAGTGGATCTGGACCATGTGGTCCGTGAAGAACTGGCCGAAGCCCGGTGCGGCGAGGATCTCGGCGCGCTCGGCGTCGGACTTCGGCGTCGGGTTCGGCGTGAACGCGAACTGCAGCGGCGAGATGTCGGTGAGGGGAAGCGACAGGGACATGACTAAACCTTAAATGAGCGACTACTTGAGCAGACTGACGATCGAGTCACCGATCTCAGCGGTCGAGCGCGTGCCACCGCCTGAGCGGCTCGCGAGGTCGTGCTGCACGGCCGCGGTGACCTTGGCCGAGGCATCCGCCAGCCCCACGTGGGAAAGCAGCAGCGCGACGGACAGGATGGCCGCCGTCGGATCCGCGAGCTGCTGACCCGCGATGTCGGGAGCGGAGCCGTGCACGGGCTCGAACATGCTGGGGAACGTGCCGTCGGGGTTGATGTTGCCCGAGGCCGCCAGCCCGATGCCGCCGCTGATTGCGCCAGCCAGGTCGGTGAGGATGTCGCCGAAGAGGTTGTCGGTGACGATGACGTCGAATCTAGCAGGGTCGGTGACCAGGAAGATGGTCGCCGCGTCGACGTGCAGGTAGTCGACCTCGACGTCGGGGAATTCCGCGGACACCTCGTCGACGATGCGGCGCCACAGCTTGCCTGCGAACACGAGCACGTTGGTCTTGTGCACCAGCGTCAGCTTCTTACGGCGAGCGGATGCCTGCGCGAAGGCGAACCGGACGACCCGTTCGACCCCGTACGCGGTGTTCACGCTCACCTCGTTCGCCACCTCGTGCGGCGTGCCGATGCGGATGCTTCCGCCGTTGCCCACGTAGGGACCTTCGGTGCCTTCGCGCACCACGACGAAGTCGACCTCGCCGGGATTCTTCAGGGGGCTCTCGACCGTCGGGTAGACGACCGTCGGCCGCAGGTTCACGTAGTGGTCGAGCTCGAAGCGCAGCTTCAGCAGCAGACCCCGCTCGATGTTGGCGGCGGCCAGCCGCGGGTCGTTGGGCTTGCCGCCGACGGCGCCGAGCAGGATGGCATCCGCCTGCTTGATCTCGTCGAACTCGGCAGCGGGCAGAACCTCGCCGTCTTCGAGGAAGCGGCCGGCGCCCAGCCGGTACTCGGTCTTGTCGAACGTGACGCCGCTGTCTGCCGTGACCGCGTCGAGAACCTTCAGCGCTTCGGCGACGACCTCGGGGCCGATGCCGTCCCCGGGAATGACGGCGAGCTTGATGTTCTGCGACGCGGCGTTGGGCATGCCCCCAGCCTATTTGGTCGCCCAGGCACTTCCGTCGGGCGCAGCGCTACAGCGCGAGCGCTCCGGTCACCAGGGTCTGCGTCTGGCCGCCGACCCAGATCGTGCGGTCATCTCCCGAGCCCTCGACCGTCACGCGCACGAGGCCGTCGCGGCCGAGCGCGTGGCCCTGCCCGGCGAGGTACGAGCCTGTGACGCGCCCCGACTCGACGAGCCAGCGCGCAAGACCCGCGTTGAGCGAACCGGTCACCGGGTCCTCGACGACGCCGATCTGCGGAATGAACGCGCGCACCTCGATGAGGCGCTCGTCGTCGTCGAGGTAATGCGCGAAAGCCCCGATGCCGTGCTCGCCGAAGCCGGCGAGATTCGGCTCGATGGCGAGCAGCTCGTCGACGCTCGGCAGCTCGACCGCGAACCAGCCCGGCCCGTTGTCGACCCACTGCGATGACACGATCGCGGTGCGATCGATGCCGAGGGCGGCGGATGCCTCGACCAGCGTCGCCTCGTCGACGGGGCCAGACCTCAGCAGCTCTGGCGCCGCGAACGCCAGCCCGTGCTCGTCGCGCCGCAGCGTCACGAGGCCGATACCGCACTCCTGCACGACGACGCCCTCGCGCGCGGGAACGCCGCCCGCCTCGAGCCAGGCGTGCGCCGTGCCGAGGGTCGGGTGCCCCGCGAACGGCAGCTCGCCGCCCGGGGTGAAGATGCGCACGCGGTAGTCCGCGCCCTCGCTCGTCGGCGGCAGCAGGAACGTCGTCTCGGACAGATTCGTCCACGACGCGAACTGCTGCATCGCGACGTCGTCGAGCCCCTCAGCGTCGACGACGACCGCGACCGGGTTGCCGCTCAGCGGAGTGCGGCCGAAGACGTCGACCTCGACGTAGCGCCGCTGCTCAGGCATCCGCTCGGCCCCTACTCGGTGATGTCGATCTCGATCAGCTCTTCTGCGCTGATCGCCGCGGCGACCGACGAGAGGATCTCGGCGGGCACCGGCGAGTCGACCGTGAGCACCGAGAGCGCCTTGCCGCCCGCCTCGTCGCGCGCGATCTGCATGTTCGCGATGTTGATGTCGGCCTCGCCGAACGCCTTGCCGTAGACCGCAACGATGCCGGGGCGGTCGGCGTAGACCATGACGACGTGGTGGTGCGCGAGCGGCACCTCGATCTCGTACTCGTTCAGCCCGATGATCTTCTCGACCATCTTCGTGCCCGAGAGGGTGCCCGCGACCGAGACGACGGTGCCGTCGGCCAGGATGCCCTTGAGGGTGGTCGTGTTGCGGTAGTCCTTCGACTCGTCCCCCGTCGTGAGGGTGACCTCGATGCCGCGCTGCTCGGCGAGCAGCGGAGCGTTCACATACGAGACCTTCTCGCTGACGATGTTGGTGAAGTAGCCCTTGAGCGCCGCGAGCTTGTAGACGCTCACGTCGTAGGCCGCGAGCTCGCCGCGCACATCGACGTCGAGGCGGGTGAGCGCCTCCTTCCCCGCGAGGCCCGCGAAGACCTGGCCGAGCTTCTCGACGAGCGCGATGCCGGGGCGCACGAACGGGTCGATGACACCGCCGGCGACGTTCACCGCGTCGGGAACGAGGTTGCCCTCGAGCGCGAGCTTCACCGAGCGGGCGACCGAGACGCCCGCCTTCTCCTGCGCCTCGTCGGTCGAGGCGCCGAGGTGCGGCGTGACGACGACGTTCGGCAGCGAGGTGAGCGCGTCGTCCTTCGGGGGCTCGCTCGTGAACACGTCGAGGCCCGCGCCCGCGATCACGTTGTTGCGCAGCGCCTCGGCCAGGGCCGCCTCATCGATCAGGCCGCCGCGGGCGACGTTCACGATGTAGGCCGTCGGCTTCATGAGCGCGAGCTGGGGGCCGGCGATCATGCCGGTCGTCTCGGGCGTCTTCGGCATGTGGATGGTGATGAAGTCGGATGCCTTCAGCAGCTCGTCGAGGTCGAGGAGCTCGACCCCGAGCTGCTGCGCCCGCGCCGCCGTGACGTACGGGTCGTAGGCGACGACCTTGACCCCGAACGCCTGCAGGCGCTGGGTGATCAGAGTGCCGATGCGGCCGAGGCCGATGATGCCGACGGTCTTCTCGAAGAGCTCGGTGCCGGTGTACTTGGAGCGCTTCCACTCCCCCGCGTTGAGCGAGGCGTGCGCCGCCGGGATGTGGCGGGCGAGGCTCAGGATGTGGCCGATGGTGAGCTCGGCCGCAGAGATGATGTTCGAGGTCGGGGCGTTGACGACCATGACACCGGCCTTGGTCGCGGCGGGGATCTCGACGTTGTCGAGGCCAACGCCGGCACGGGCGATGACCTGCAGCTTCGGGGCGGCGGCGATCGCCTCTGCGTCCATCTTCGTGGCGGAGCGGATCAGCACCGCGTTCGCGTCGGCGAGCGCCGCGAGCAGAGCGGGTCGGTCGGTGCCGTCCACCTTGCGGATCTCGAAGTCGGGGCCGAGCGCCTCGACGGTTGCTGGGGACAGTTCTTCGGCGATCAGCACGACCGGTTTCGTCACGAGCGCATCTTTCCTACGGTGGCTTCAGTGGGCGTTGCGACCACCCTACCGGCGTTGAATCTGCCAGAGTGACGCCATGAGGCCGCTGCGCGCGCTGTTCCTGCGACTCACCGCGGGGCGGCTGACGCCGTGGGTCAAGCAGTTCCCGACGGTCGTCACCTTTGCGGTCGCCCTAGTCGTTCTGCTGGCGACGCGGATGCCGGTGAGCTCCGGCGGCCTGCTGCTGGCCTCCGTCGTCATCGAGGTCGTCGCGACCATCGCGTCGTTCGCCCTGCCGTGGCGGCGCATCGACGCGTTCTGGAGCGTCCTCATCCCCTGCGCGGGCTTCGTGGCGATCGCGCTGCTGCGGCTCGCGACGGGCGGCGCGGAGTCGCCGTTCGGGGTGCTGCTGATCATTCCGACGATCTGGGTGGCGAGCGAGCCAGGCGCGTGGAATCCGCTCATCGCCGGCATCGGCACATGTTTCGCTCTGTTACTTCCGGAGTACCTCGACGGGTCCTCCGTCTCACTCGGCGACGTCGCGCGCGACCTGCTGACCCCGTTCGTCTACATCGTCGCGGCGATCATCATCAACGAGATCGCGAGGCGCCTGCGCGAGGCCGGCGAGGAGCGCGACCGCGTCAAGGACGAGTTCCTCGGCCTCGTCTCGCACGAGCTGCGCAACCCGCTCACGAGCGTGCTCGGCTACCTCGAGCTGCTGCGCATGACCGGGGCGAACCTAAGCGACGAGCAGCGCGGCTTCGTCGACGTCGCCGAGCGCAACGCGCGCCGACTGCGGCACCTGGTGGGCGATCTGCTGACGACGGCGCAGGCGGGCGCGGGCGCCTTCACGCTGCAGACGACCCAGGTCGACCTGAACGAGGTGGTGCGGCAGGCGGTCGAGTCGGCGGAGCCGGTGGCCGAGGAAGCGCAGGTCGAACTGGTCGCCTCGCTCGCGGCATCCGTGCTGCTCGACGGCGACCCCGATCGCCTCGGGCAGGCGTGCGACAATCTGATCTCGAACGCGATCAAGTTCACGCCCGCGGGCGGGCGGGTCACGGTGTCGACGCAGGTGCGCTCGCAGGCGGGGCGAACGGATGCCCTGCTGTCGGTGCGCGACACGGGGGTGGGCATCCCGGCCGATGAGGTCGCGCACCTCTCCGAGCGGTTCTTCCGAGCCTCGACGGCGCAGGCGATCCCCGGCGTCGGCCTCGGCCTCACCGTCGTGCGGGCGATCGCGACGGCCCACGGCGGCCGCCTCGACATCGAGAGCGCCGAGGGTGAAGGGACCACCTTCACGCTGGTGCTGCCGGTGAGCTGATCGCGTGGCGTCTCGCCACGAGTGCTGCGTACCCGATGAACGAGAAGTGCCGTAACGGGGCTCTGCCGAAGCAATCGCCCGTTACGGTACTTCTCGATGATGCTGGTGGTGCTTAGCGCGCGACCGAGCCGTCGACGTAGTCGTCGTCGCTGTTGGTGTTCCACGCGAACAGCGCGCGCAGCTCGCGGCCCGTCTTCTCGATCGGGTGCTGCTCGCCCTCGGCGCGCAGGCGCAGGAACTCGGGGGCGCCCGCGTCCTGGTCGGCGATGAAGCGCGTGGCGAAGGTGCCGTCCTGGATGTCCGCGAGGACCTCCTTCATGTGCTCCTTGACCGAGGGGTCGATGACGCGCGGACCGGAGACGTAGTCGCCGTACTCCGCCGTGTCGGAAACCGACCAGCGCTGCTTCGCGATGCCGCCCTCCCACATGAGGTCGACGATGAGCTTCAGCTCGTGCAGCACCTCGAAGTAGGCGATCTCGGGCTGGTAGCCCGCCTCGGTCAGCGTCTCGAAGCCGTACTGCACGAGGTGCGAGACGCCGCCGCACAGTACCGACTGCTCGCCGAACAGGTCGGTCTCGGTCTCTTCCGTGAACGTGGTCTTGATCACGCCGGCGCGCGTGCCGCCGATGGCCTTGGCGTACGACTTCGCGATCTCCCAGGCCTGGCCGGAGGCATCCTGCTCGACCGCGATGATGTCGGGGATGCCGCGGCCGGCCACGAACTCGCGGCGCACGGTGTGGCCGGGAGCCTTCGGCGCGACCATGATCACGTCGATGCCCGCGGGCGCCTTGATGTAGCCGAAGCGGATGTTGAAGCCGTGGCCGAAGAGCAGCGCCTTGCCGTCGGCGAGGTTCGGCTCGACGTCCTCGGCGAACAGGTGGCGCTGGTGCTGGTCGGGCGCGAGGATCACGATCACGTCGGCCCACTTCGTGGCCTCGGCGTTCGACTTCACCTCGAAGCCCGCCTCCTGCGCCTTCTGGATCGACTTCGACCCCTCGCGCAGCCCGATGACGACCTCGACGCCCGAGTCGCGCAGGTTCTGGGCGTGGGCGTGCCCCTGCGAGCCGTAGCCGATGACCGCGACCTTCTTGCCCTGGATGATGCTGAGGTCGGCGTCGTTGTCGTAGTAGATCTCTGCCATGTTCTTTCTCTTTCGAATCGTTAGGACTTGAAGACGCGGTCGGTGATGGACTTGGACCCCCGGCCGATCGCGAGCATGCCGGACTGCGCGAGCTCCTTGATGCCGAAGGGCTCGAGGATGCGCAGCAGGGCCTGGATCTTGCCGGAATCCCCCGTGGCCTCGACGACGAGCGCGTCCGTGGCCACGTCGACGACGCGGGCGCGGAACAGGTTCACCGCCTCGAGCACCTGCGAGCGGGTCGTGGCGTCGACGCGCACCTTCACGAGCAGGTGCTCGCGCTGCACGGACTGCGCGGGGTCGAGCTCGACGATCTTGATCACGTTGATCAGCTTGTTGAGCTGCTTCGTGACCTGCTCGAGCGGCAGCTCCTCGACATCGACCACCACGGTGATGCGCGAGAGCCCCTCGACCTCGGTCGTGCCGACCGCGAGCGAGTTGATGTTGAAGCCGCGGCGGGCGAAGAGCCCGGCGACCCTGGTCAGCAGGCCGGGCTTGTCTTCGACGAGGAGGGACAGGACATGGGTGCTCATGGCTTACTCCTCCCCCCAGCTCGGGCTGTGGTCCCTGGCGTACTGCACATAGCTGTTGCTGACCCCCTGGGGAACCATGGGCCACACCATCGCGTCGGCCGAGACCACGAAGTCGATGACCACGGGGCGGTCGTTCGTCTCGAGCGCCAGCTTGATCGCGGCGTCGACCTCTTCGGGCTTCTCGACGCGGATGCCGAGGGCGCCGTATGCCTCTGCGAGCTTCACGAAGTCGGGGATGTGCCGCGAGCCGTGGCCCGTGTGCAGCTCGCTCTGCGAGTAGCGCCCGTCGTAGAACAGGGTCTGCCACTGCTTGATCATGCCGAGCGACGAGTTGTTGATGATCGCGACCTTGATCGGGATGTCGTTGATCGCGCAGGTGACGAGCTCCTGGTTGGTCATCTGGAAGCAGCCGTCGCCGTCGATCGACCACACCACGCGGTCGGGCTGGGCGACCTTCGCGCCCATGGCCGCGGGCACCGAATAGCCCATCGTCCCAGCGCCGCCCGAGTTCAGCCACGCGTTCGGGCGCTCGTACGAGATGAACTGCGCCGACCACATCTGGTGCTGGCCGACCCCCGCGACGTACACGCCCTCGGGCCCGGTGAGCTCGCCGATGCGCTGGATGACGTGCTGCGGCGCGAGCAGACCATCGCTCGGCGGCGTGTAGCCGAGCGGGAACTCCTTCTGCAGCCCCTCGAGGCGCCCCCACCACTCGCCGAGCTCTGGCCGCGTCTCGACCGTGGCCGTCTTGTAGGCGGCGGTCAAGTCGGGCAGCACTTCGGCGAGGTCCCCGACGATCGGCACGTCGGCGATGCGGATCTTCGAGATCTCGGCAGGGTCGACGTCGACATGCACGACCTTCGCTCCGGGGGCGAAGTCGCTCACCTTCCCCGTGACGCGGTCGTCGAAGCGCGCCCCGAGGGCGACGATGAGATCGGATTCCTGCAGGGCGAGCACCGCGGGCACGGTGCCGTGCATTCCGGGCATCCCCAGGTGCTGTCGATGCGAGTCGGGGAACGCCCCGCGCGCCATCAGGGTGGTCACGACGGGCGCGCCCGAGCTCTCGGCGAACTCGAGGAGCTGCGCGGATGCCTTCGCCCGCACGACCCCGCCGCCGACGTACAGCACGGGCCGCTTCGCCTCGGCGAGCAGCTGGGCCGCCGCCTGGATCTGCTTGCCGTGCGCCTTCGTCACCGGGCGGTAGCCCGGTAGCTCGACCTTGGGCGGCCAGCTGAACTCCATGAGGTCCTGCTGCGCGTCCTTGGTGATGTCGACGAGCACCGGGCCCGGGCGGCCGGTCGAGGCGATGTGGTACGCCGCCGCGATCGCGCCGGGGATCTCGTCGGCGGTCTTGACCAGGAAGGAGTGCTTCGTGATCGGCATGGTGATGCCGACGATGTCGGCCTCTTGGAAGGCATCCGTGCCCATCAGCGTCGAGAACACCTGGCCGGTGATCGCGAGCAGCGGGACGGAGTCCATGTAGGCGTCGGCGATCGCCGTGACGAGGTTCGTCGCGCCGGGCCCCGAGGTCGCGATCGCGACGCCGACCTTTCCGCTCGCCGCGGCGTAGCCCTCGGCGGCATGGCCGGCGCCCTGCTCGTGGCGGACCAGGATGTGGCGCACGGCGCTCTGCGCCATGAGCTCGTCATAGAGCGGAAGGACGGCGCCGCCTGGCAGCCCGAAGACGTCGGTGACGCCGAGCTTCTCGAGGGTGCGCAGAATGGCCGCCGAGCCGGTGATCCGCTCGGGTCCTGCCGGCGCAGGCGCGGAGGGTCGCGGCGTCGGCACGGGTCGTGAATCCGTGGGCATGGAGAGAGTCCCTTAGCTGGGTCGGTGATCTGGTGAGGTCGCGGCTACCCCGTGACCGCGCCCTCCGCAGCGGAGCGCACGAGCTTGGAGTACTTCGCGAGAACGCCACGGGTATAGCGCGGAGGAAGCGGGGCCCAGCCGTCGCGGCGGGCCTCCAGCTCAGCTTCGTCGACGAGTAGGTCGAGGGAGCGAGCAGCGATATCGACCCGAATCAGATCACCATCGCGCACGAATGCGATCGGACCTGCGTCGACCGCTTCGGGAGCTATGTGGCCGATGCACAGGCCGGTTGTGCCGCCTGAGAATCGCCCGTCCGTCAAGAGTAGTACATCTTTTCCGAGGCCCGCGCCCTTGATGGCGGCGGTGATCGCGAGCATCTCGCGCATGCCGGGGCCGCCCTTGGGGCCCTCGTAGCGGATGACGACGACGTCGCCGTGCTTGATCTCGCCGTTGGTCAGCGCGTCCATGGCGGCGCGCTCGCGCTCGAACACGCGCGCGGGGCCCTCGAAGACCTCGAGGTCGAAGCCGGCGGTCTTCACGACCGCGCCCTCGGGGGCGAACGACCCCTTGAGGATGGTCAGGCCACCCGTCGGGTGGATGGGGTTGTCGAGCGTGCGCAGCACCTCGCCGTCGAGGGCGGGCGGGTTGATGTCTGCGAGGTTCTCGGCGACGGTCTTGCCCGTGACGGTGAGCGCGTCACCGTGCAGCAGGCCCGCGTCGAGCAGCGCCTTCATGAGCACGGGGATGCCGCCCATGCGGTCGACGTCGTTCATCACGTAGCGGCCGAAGGGCTTGAGATCGCCGAGGTGCGGCACACTGTCGCCGATGCGGTTGAAGTCGTCGAGCGTGAGCGGCACGTCGGCCTCGTTCGCGATCGCCAGCAGGTGCAGCACGACGTTGGTCGAGCCGCCGAGCGCCATCGCGACCGTGATGGCGTTCTCGAAGGCATCCCTGGTCAGGATCTGGCGCGCCGTGATGCCCTTCTGCAGCAGGCCGACGACGGCCTCGCCCGAGCGGTGCGCGTAGTAGTCGCGGCGGCGGTCGGCCGAGGGCGGCGAGGCCGAGCCCGGCACCGACAGGCCCAGCGCCTCGGCGACGGAGGCCATGGTGTTCGCGGTGTACATGCCGCCGCAGGCGCCCTCACCGGGGGCGAACGCGCACTCGATGCGCTCGGCGTCCTCGAGGCTCATGGTGCCGGCCTTGACGCCGCCGACCGCCTCGAAGGAGTCGATGATCGTGATGTCCTTCTCGGTGCCGTCGGAGAGGCGCACCCAGCCCGGTGCGATCGAGCCGGCGTACAGGAAGACGGACGCCAGGTCGAGGCGGGCGGCCGCCATGAGCATGCCCGGAATCGACTTGTCGCAGCCGGCGAGCAGCACCGAGCCGTCGAGGCGCTCGGCCATCATCACGGTCTCGACGCTGTCGGCGATGACCTCGCGCGAGACGAGCGAGAAGTGCATGCCCTCGTGGCCCATCGAGATGCCGTCGGAGACCGAGACGGTGCCGAACTGCAGCGGGTAGCCGCCGCCGGCATGCACGCCTTCCTTGGCGGCCTGCGCGAGACGGTCGAGCGAGAGGTTGCACGGCGTGATCTCGTTCCACGAGCTCGCAATGCCGATCTGGGGCTTGTCCCAGTCGGCGTCACCCATGCCGACGGCACGGAGCATGCCGCGGCTGGTGGTCGCTTCGATGCCGTCGGTGACGACTCGGCTGCGAGGTTTCACGTCGATCGCTGAAGAGATTTCCGCCATGTAACAACATTAGTGAGCCGTGAGGCGTCAGAGAGACCGAGCGGATGCCTCGCGCACCGTCGCCAGCTCGGACAGCAGCGTCGCGAACGCCTCGACGTCGGCCACGCGCGCCGTCGCCGCCGTCGGCCCCTCGCCCACCTTCACTCCGAGGTCACCCTCGCCGAGCACGGCGAACGCGTCCTCGTCGGTGACGTCGTCGCCCGCGTAGAGCACGGCGACGGGGCCGCCCGCCTCGTCGGCGAGCAGCTCGCGCAGCATCCGCACGCCGTCGCCCTTGTTCACCGCGCGCACGCTGAACTCGACGATGTCCTTGCCGACCCTGGTGGTGAAGCCGCCGATGGCGTCTGCGGCTTCACGAGCGGCCTGCTGCAGCGGCGCCACGAGCTCAGTGCGCTCGACGAGGCGGGTGTGCACGCCGTAGCCGACGGGCTTGTGCTCGAGGCGTGCCCCCGGCACGGCGGTCACGAGCTCGATGAGGGCCGCCTCGAGCCGCGCCATCCGCGCCCGCTCGTCATCGCTGAGCTCGGCATCGGCGAGCCGGCCGCGAAGGGAGACCTCGACCCCGTGCGAGCCGATCAGCAGGGCATCCGGCCCGGCCCCGGTGAGCTGCGCGAGAGACGCGAGCGGGCGCCCCGAGACGAACGCGACCCAGGTCGCGGGCAGTGCGCCGAGGCGGGCGATCGCCTCGGCGGCCGCGGGCGTCACGCGCGACGTCGAGGGGTCGTCGACGAGCGGCGCGACGGTGCCGTCGAAGTCGAGGGCCACGAGCAGGCGCTCGGCGGCCGCGATGCTCTCGACACCCACGCGCTCAGTCCCCGTAGCCGAGCGGGGCGACGGTCCGCTTCGGAATGTCGAGGTGGTTCGCCGGGTCGTTGTGGTCCTCGCGGGTCAGCGCATCGAGGAAGGTCGCGCTCCAGCGCTGCACGTCGTGGCTGAGCACGCGCTTGCGCAGGGCGCGCATGCGGCGGGTGCGCTCGCGCTGCGGCATGCGGATCGCGTGCACGATCGCCGACTTGAGCCCGTCGATGTCGTGCGGGTTCACGAGCAGCGCCTGGCGCAGCTCGTCGGAGGCCCCGGCGAACTCGGAGAGGATCAGCACCCCGTCCTGGTCGGTGCGGCTCGCGACGTATTCCTTGGCGACGAGGTTCATGCCGTCGCGCAGCGCCGTGACGAGCATGACGTCGGCGGCGAGATAGAGCGCGACCATCTCTTCCCGCGGGTAGCCCTGATGCAGGTAGTGGATGCCGGGGTGGCCGAGCTGCGAGAAGTCGCCGTTGATGCGGCTGACCATGATCTCGACCTCGTCGCGCAGCTGGGCGTAGGCGTCGACGCGCTCGCGGCTCGGGCTCGCGACCTGGACGAGCGCGACTTCCTCCGAGGTGAACGCGCCGTCTTCGAGCAGCTCGCCGAACGCCTTCATGCGGTGGCGGATGCCCTTCGTGTAGTCGAGCCGGTCGACGCCGAGCATCAGCACGCGCGGGTTGCCGAGTTCCTCGCGGATCTCGCGGGCGCGCGCCCGGATCTGCGGGTCGGCGGCGAGCTTCTGGTACTCCTGCGCGTCGATCGAGATCGGGAACGGGCGCGCGAGCACCGTTCTGATCGGATGCCCGCGGCGGCCGGTCGCGCGGTGGCGCACCGTCTGCTCGAGCTGCCCGTCCTCAAGGGGCACGTTGATGATGTTGCCGCGCGTCTCGAAGCCGTGCAGCCGGCGCACGGCCCTCGCGAAGTTCCCCGCGTCGGCGACGCGCTGGAAGCCGACGACGTCTGCTCCGAGCAGCCCGTCGACGATCTGGCGGCGCCAGGGCAGCTGCGAGTAGATACCGTACGGCGGGAACGGGATGTGGTTGAAAAATCCGATGATCAGGTCGGGCCGGGCGTCGCGCAGCATCTTCGGCACGAGCTGCAGCTGGTAGTCGTGCACCCAGACGATCGCGTTCGGGGCGGCGACCTCGATGGCCGCGTCGGCGAAGCGCCGGTTGACCCGCTGGTACGCCTCCCACCACTCGCGGTGATAGCTCGGCGGCGAGATCACGTCGTGGTAGAGCGGCCACAGGGTGTCGTTGCTGAAGCCCTCGTAGTAGTCCTCGACCTCTTCGGCCGACAGCGGCACCGGAATGAGGTCGATGCCGTCGGCCTCGAACGGCTCGAAGTGCACGTCGGGCATGCCCGGCCAGCCGATCCAGACGCCGTCGCGCTCGCGCATGACCGGCTCGAGGGCGGCCACCAGACCGCCGGGCGAGGTGCGCCAGACGGCGTCGTCCCCCTCACCCGAGACGTGGTCGACCGGCAGGCGGTTCGACACGATGACCAGTTCGTATTGCTCGCTCTCTGCGGATTTCACTGCGGAAATGCGGCACCTCCAGGCTCCTCGCCAGGCTATCAGGCGGCCACGAGCCGTCAGCGGACGGCCACCGGCCGTTCAGGCATCCGGCGTAGCCTTGGAGATCACATGATGCGCATCGGGATGAGCACGTCCTGCGTGTATCCGCTGCCGGTGGAGCACGGGTTCCGCCTTGCGCGCGAGGCCGGCTATGACGGCGTCGAGGTCATGGTCACCCGCGACGAGAAGACGCAGAGCACCGACGCCCTGCTGCGGCTCTCCGAGCGCTACGAGGCGCCGATCATGTCGATCCACGCGCCCGTCCTGCTGCTCACGCACTTCGTCTGGGGCCGCGATCCGCGGGTGAAGCTCGCCAAGAGCGCCGAGCTCGCGGCATCCGTCGGCGCCGCCACGGTCGTCGTTCACCCGCCGTTCCGCTGGCAGGCCGAGTACGCGGTCGACTTCCTGCAGATCGTGCGTGAGATCGCGACGGATGCCGGCGTGCAGATCGCCGTCGAGAACATGTTCCCGTGGAAGGCCGCGGGTCGTGCGATGAAGGCTTACATGCCCGGGTGGGATCCGACGCACTTCGACTGCGACGCCGTGACCCTCGACTTCTCGCACGCGGCGCTCTCGGGGCAGAGCAGCCTCGAGCTCGCCGCAGGCTTCGGGCAGCGGCTGCGCCATGTGCATCTGTGCGACGGCTCGGCGAGCAACGACGAAGGGCGCATCTTCGACGAGCACGCGCTGCCCGGCCGCGGCACGCAGCCCGTCGCCGAGGTGCTCGCGCTGCTCGCCGCGCAGAACTGGGACGGTGCGATCGTCGCCGAGGTGAACACGCGCAAGGCGCGCAGCGACGATGAGCGACTCGCCATGCTCGTCGAGACGCTGCAGTACGCCCGAGTCCACACCACGGCTAGCGTGAAGGCATGACTATCCGGAAGTACGTGCTGAGCCCTCGGCTGTACGCCTCGGCACTCGCGGTCCTGCCCGTCGTCAAGGCGACGAGGAAGCCGCAGCTCGGGCAGCGCTCGTGGGTGCTCTGGGCCGGGTGGGCCCTCGGGACCGCGGCCGCGCTGATCACGATCCGTGAGGAATCCGCACGGCGTGTCTCCACCGATCGCCGCTGAAAGCCCTCGAAAATTACAGGCATGTTATTCGGTCGCCGTAAGCATGCCGCCCCCGCTCCGGCCGCGGCTGCGCTGACCAGCGCCATGCAGGCGACCGCGCCCGTCGCCGTGCCCCAGCTCACCGACGAGCTCATCTTCGCCGCCGTGCAGCGCAGCCTGAACGACGTGTTCGGCGAGGCCGGCGACTGGACGGTCGCGCGGCGCTCCCCCGGGCAGGACGACCTGATCTTCCACGACGTGCTCGTGCACTCGCTCGCGACCTCGGTGACGGCAGCCGTCGCCGCCGCCCGTGAGGCCGCCGCGCCCGCCGACGCGCAGGGGCCGCTCGGCCTGCTGCGCGCCCCGCGGGCAGCGGCCGAGGCCGAGCCGGTGGAAGAGACCGCCGACGAGCCGGCCGCGCTTCGCTGGGAGCCCGCGCCGATCACCCGCTGGGCCGATCTCAAGCGCCCCGTGACCGGCGAGGTGGCCGTGATCGACCAGCGCAGCATCGAGCAGAGCAGCGTCGATCAGAACAAGGCCGCATAGCTTCGCCCCGTAGCGTACGGCGCATGGCTCTGGCGATCGAGGACTACGCGCTCATCGGCGACTGCTTCACCGCCGGCCTGGTGGGCCGTGACGGCTCGCTCGACTGGCTGTGCCTGCCCCGCTTCGACTCCCCCAGCGTCTTCGGCGCGCTGCTCGGCGATGAGGACGACGGGCGCTGGCTGCTCGCGCCGAGCGACCCGGATGCCTCGAGCACCCGCCGCTACGACGGCGCCGGCTTCACGCTCGTCACCCGCTGGGCCACCGCGGGTGGCGTCGTCGAGGTCACCGACGTGATGCCGATCGGGCGCGGCCGCGTCGATCTGGTGCGGCGCGTGCGCGGCGTCAGCGGCTCGGTCGAGCTCGCCCAGCAGCTGCGGCTGCGCTTCGACTACGGCGCGACCGTGCCGTGGGTCAGTCAGAACCGCGATCGCGACCCGGTCGAGCTCGTCGCGATCGCGGGGCCGAACGCCGCCGTGCTGCGCGGGCCGGCCCTGCGCGGCCACGACCACGAGCACGCCGGTCGCTTCGAGGTCGCCGCCGGCGAGACGGTCGACATCGTGCTCACCTGGTTCCCCAGCCACCGCCCGCTGCCCGAGCCCCTCGACGTCGACGCCGCGCTTGCCCACACGCACGAGTGGTGGCAGCAGTGGCTCGACCGCGGGCGCCCCGCCGATCGCTCGCGAGAAGTGCCCGAGCGCTATCGCAAGCTCGTGCAGCGCTCTCTGCTGGTGCTGCGGGTGCTCACGCACGAGTCGACCGGCGGCATCGCGGCCGCCGCGACGACCTCGCTGCCCGAGCAGTTCGGCGGCGGCCGCAACTGGGACTACCGCTTCGTCTGGCTGCGGGACGCGGCCCTCACGATCAATGTGCTCGCCCAGCACGGCTACAACCACGTGGTCGACAGGTGGCGGCAGTGGATGCTGCGGGCGATCGCGGGCGACCCCGCCGACGTGCAGATCATGTACGGCCTCGGCGGCGAGCGGTGGCTGCCCGAGCGCGAACTGGCCTCCCTGCCCGGCTACCAGGGCCCGGGCTCCGAGCGGGCGCACCCGGTCCGCGTCGGGAACGCCGCCTCTGAGCAGTTCCAGGCCGACGTGATCGGCGAGGTGATGCTGGCGTTCTCGGCGGCGCGCGAGACGGGACTGGCCGAAGACGCCGTCTCGTGGGGACTGCAGCGCGCCCTGCTCGAGCACCTCGAGAGCGTCTGGGCGACGCCCGACCAGGGCATCTGGGAGATCCGCGGCGAGCCGCGCGCGTTCACGCACTCGCGCGCCATGTCCTGGGCCGCGTTCGACCGCGGCGTCGAGGCCGTCGAGAAGTACGGGCTCAAGGGGCCCGCACGGCGCTGGCGGGAGCTGCGCGACGGCATCCGCGACGCCATCGACCGCGACCACGTCGATCACGCGACGGGCGCGTTCGTGCAGTACGCGGGCGCGCCGCATGTGGATGCCGCGCTGCTGCAGCTGCCCCAGGTCGGCTTCTGCGCGCCCGACGACCCGCGCATGCTCGCGACGGTCGCCCGCATCGAGTCCGAGCTCATGCATGACGGATTCGTCGACCGCTACGTGACCGAGAGCGGGGTGGACGGGCTGCCGGCCGGCGAGAACCCATTCACCGCGTGCTCGCTGTGGCTCGCCGAGCAGTACGCCCGCTCGGGCAGGCGCGACGACGCGCTCGCGCTGCTCGACCGGGTCGGGAGAATCGCGAACGACGTGGGGCTCCTCTCCGAGGAATACGATCCCCGGGCGAAGCGCCAGGCCGGCAACACGCCGCAGGCGCTCTCGCACCTCGCATTCGTGCGCGCGGTCGACGCGCTCTCGGACACCGAGCTGACTCGATAAGCTGTGGCTGTGACCGTGAATGCAGCATCCCCGGCCGTCACCCACGACGACGGCGTTCAGAACCAGTCCTTCGTCGCGTTCCTGGCGCGCCGCATCCCGTCCGCTCTCGGCGGTCTGCTCGTCACGCTCCTCGCGGTCCTCGTGTTCCTGTTCTGGGTCTACACGCTCGTCGTGACCTGGATCGGCCACGGCGATCTCTCCACCCCGCTCTTCCAGACCTCGGTCGCGGCCGCGCTCGTCGTCGGTGTCGCGTTCTTTGCGCGCAAGACGCTCGGCTGGCTCGGCCTGCTGGTCATCGCCGCCGCATGGTGCATCCTCTCGGGCCTGCCGCTCATCCCGATCGTCCAGGTGATCGTGCAGGCCGCTCTGGTCGCTCTCATGGCAGCCGCCGCGGTCTTCGCGGTCGTCGCCGCCGAGCAGGCCGAGCGCCCGCGTTTCTAGGCGCACCCCGCCGGGTATCGCCCCTCTGACACAGACACAGAGGGGAGCACATCATGTCGATGTCAGACAAGGGCCGCCACGCCGCCGACGACGCGATCGGCAAGGGCAAGGAAGCCGCAGGCAAGCTCACCGACGACGAGAAGCTCGAGAACGAGGGCAAGGCTGACCAGGTGGGCGCGAAGGTCAAGAAGGCCGGCGACTCGATCAAGGACGCGTTCGACAAGGCGACCGACCGCGACTGAGCGTCAATAGACTCGTCGTATGACGACGACGCCTGCTGATCAGCCCCTGTTCTCCGCCAACGGAACCGGCTACGACATCAGCCAACTTCAGGGCGTCTTCGAGCATCACTTCACCTGGGCGACCGCCTTCGAGCGCAACACCCATCGGTACGCGCACAGGCCCGCGATCAGCGACCCCGAGACGGGGCGTTCGTGGACGTACGCCGAACTCGGCGTCGTCACCGGACGACTGGTCGCGGGCCTTCGCCGTGCCGGAGTCGGCACGGGCGACCTCGTCGCCTACCAGCTGATGAACTCGCCCGAGTTCGCGTTCCTCTATGTCGCGGCCCAGGGCCTGCGGGCGGTCAGCTCACCGATGAACTTCCGCCTCTCCCCCGGCGAGACCGCCTTCATCCTCGACGAGTCGAAGCCGAAGGTCTTCGTGTACGAGCGCGAGCAGGCATCCCTGGTAGCCCAGGCGCTCGAACTCGCGACGCACCGGCCCGCCGTCGTGGCGGGCGTGGGAAGCGGCGAGCTGATTCCCGGGTCGATCGCGTTCGAGGACCTGCTCGTCGAGGATGCCCCGAGCTTCCGTGCCGCCGAAGACGGCAGCGTGTGGGACGAGTCCAGCCGGCTCTACACGAGCGGCACGACGGGAATGCCGAAGGCGGTGCCGCTCACGTCCCTCAACGAGACCTTGTCGGCGCACGACGTCATCATGGCGTTCCCCCTCTCGAGCACCGACAAGACGATGAACATGTCGCCGTGGTTCCACCGCGGCGGCAACTACTGCGCGGGGCCCAACCCCGTGCTCTTCGTGGGTGCCGAATCCGTGTGCCTGCGCCGCTTCGACGAGGCCGTCGTGCTCGACGCTGTTCAGAACTCGAAGCTGACCTACGTGATCGGCGCGCCGACGAACCTCGAGCGCCTGGCCGACGAGCAGGAGTCCACGCCGCGCGACATCTCCTCACTGCGCGGCATCGTGACGATGGGGGCGCCGCTCGAGAAGGCAGCGGCAATCCGCTACCAGCAGACGCTGCACCCGCGGCTGATGAACGGCTACGGCACGACCGAGGCGTTCTGGAACACCTTCCTGCGCCCCGAGGATCTGCCGGCCTTCGCCGGCAGCGCGGGCCGCGCGTGCATCGACGACGACGTCGCCGTGGTGAACGTCTATGAGGACCGCTTCGCCGAGCCCGGCGACCTTGTGCCGAAGGACGGTCACACCGTCGGCGAGGTCATCATGCGCACGGTCAAGGCGGGCTATGCCTACACCGACCCCGAGCGCACCGCCGAGAAGTTCCGCGGCGGCTGGATGTACCCGGGCGACCTGGCCACGTGGGACGAGAACGAGATCGTCACGATCGTCGGCCGCAAGGACGACATGCTCATCTCGGGCGGCGAGAACGTCCACCCGGTGCAGGTCGAGGAGGCTCTCGCGGAGCACCCCGGCGTCGCCGACTCGATCGTGACCGGCCTCGCCGACGACGAGTGGGGCGAGCTCGTCGTCGCCTATGTGCGCGTGAAGCCGGGGAAGCTCGGCGACGCCCAGGCGGCGGCGAACGACCTCGACGCGCACTGCCGCGCGCATCCCGGCCTCGCGGACTTCAAGCGGCCGCGCCGCTACGCCTTCGTCGACGAGCTCCCCTACACCGCGACCGGGAAGAAGCAGCACTTCATCTTGAAGAAGCAGGCGATCGAGGATGCCGCCGCGGGGCGCTTCCTGACGCCGGCGAAGCGCTAGTTCCGCGCCGGGGGCGCCTCTTCCGCGGCTCTGGTGGCGAAGGGTCCGCCCGTCTCGGAGTTCCAGACGGTGGTGATGCCCCACGCCGTCGCGGCGATCGGCACCGCCAGCACCGCGCCCACGATGCCGCCGATGAGCGAGCCCGCGGCCAGTGAGAGCAGGATCACGAGCGGGTGCAGGTTGAGCGAGTGCCCCATGATCTGCGGCTGCAGCAGGTGGCTCTCGAGCTGGTTCACGAGCACCACGATCGCGATCACGATGATCGCCGCGACCGGTCCGTTCGCGACCAGTGCCACGAGGGCGGCGAGCACGCCGGCCAGCACCGCGCCGACGATGGGGATGAACGCCGTGATGAAGACGATGACCGCGAGCGGGAACGCCAGCGGAACCCCCACGATCGCGAGGCCGATGCCGATGCCGACCGCGTCGGCCGCGGCGACCATCGCCGTGCCGCGCACGTAGCCGCCGAGCACCGTGACCGTCTTCTCGCCGATGCGCTGTGCGCGCTTGTAGGTCTCGCCGTGCAGGGGGCGCAGCAGGAACTCCCAGATCTTCGGGCCGTCCTTCATGAAGAAGAACAGCGTGACGATCGTGAGGAAGAGGCCGGTGACGCCCTCGGCCGCCGCCCCGGCGCCGGCGAGCGCGCCGCGCCCGAACTGCGCCGAGGTGATGAAGTCGACGACCGCGTTCTGCGCGTCATGCAGGTTCTGCTGGCTGATCAGGTTGGCGGGAAGCTGGTTGAAGTAGCCCTCCAGGCGGTTGATGCCGTCCGTCGCGTTCTGCTGGAGCTCGCCCCACTGCGAATGCACCGCCCACACGATCAGCGTCGTCAGGCCGCCGATGACGATGAGGATCGAGAACAGCGCGATCCAGGTCGCGAGCATCGACGGCACGCCGTGGCGGCGCATCCAGGCCATGAAGGGGTGGATCGCGCACGCCAGGATGAGCGCGAGGGTCACGGGAATGAACACGAGGCTCACCTGCGTGATGGCGAGCACGAGCACCGCCGCGACGATGAGGACCGCGATGATCTGGATGCAGCGCGTGGCGAAGCGGCCGAACCCGTCGCCCCAGGCGACCGTGGTCTCCGCCTTGGCTACTGCGACATTGCGCGGCAGCGCACCGCCGCTGGGCACCTTGTTCCTGTGCAAGAAGGCCATGCGCATGAGGGTACCCAGCCGCGGGGCTCCTTAGGCGTACGCCGTGCCGATCAGGCCGTGACGTCCCGATGGCCGCCGTTGAGGGCGGCGACGACCTGGTCGTAGTCCCCGCGCGCCTCGCCGTAGCGCAGGAAGTGCACCCGCTCGACCAGGATCTCGTGGGCATCCGGCTGCGCCTCGATGAGCTGCATGACCTCGTCGACGAAGGCATCCAGGGGCAGCGCGTTCGGGTCCTGCGACTGCCCTGGCATCAGCTCGGTGGCCACGAGCGGCGGCACGAGCTCGGTGACCTTCACGCTCGTGTCGGCGAGCTGCAGGCGGATCGACTCGGAGAGCATGTGGATCGCCGCCTTGGTCGCGTTGTAGCTCGGCGTGAAGGCGAGCGGCGTGTGTGCGAGCCCGCTCGAGACGGTCATGATCGTCGCATCCGGCCGGGTCTGGAGGTGCTCGATGAAGGCGCCGATGAGGCGGATCGGGCCGAGCAGGTTGGTGGTGATCGTCTGCTCGGCGGAGGCGAGGAAGCCTTCGGCGCGGTGCCAGTCCTCTGCGTGCATGATGCCCGCCATCGCAATGAGGACGTTGAGGTCGGGATGCCGGGCGATGAGCTCCGCGGCGGCAGCGGTGATGCTCGCGGCATCCGACGTGTCCAGCTGCACCGTGTCGAAGCCGTGCTGCTGCGCCAGCTCGTCGAGCAGGGCCGCGCGGCGGCCGCCGATGATCACCGTGTTGCCCGCGTCCTTGAAGCGGAGGGCGAGAGCGAGTCCGATGCCACTCGTCGCGCCGGGGATGAAGATGGTGTTTCCGCTGATGTTCATGACTCCACGGTGCAGGCATCCGCTCGTCGTGAAAAGGGACGCAGCGATCGTGGGACCCGCGATCCCTGGTTGGGCGCGCACGCGGGTGTGATGATCGGATGCATGGATCGCACCGCTCTCGCCGACTTCCTGCGCCGCCGCCGCGCTGAGCTGCAGCCGGCCGACGTCGGGCTGGCGGAAGGTGCGCGGCGCCGCGCGCCCGGGCTGCGGCGCGAGGAGGTCGCGTCGCTCACGGGGATGTCGGCCGACTACTACACGCGGCTCGAGCAGGGCCGCGGGCCGCAGCCCAGCGAGCAGATGCTCGCGGCGCTCGCACGCGCGCTGCGGCTGACGGATGACGAGCGCGACTACCTGTTCCGCGTCGCGGGGCACGCGGCGCCCGATCGCGCCGGCGGTCTGCCGCACGTCGCGCCGGCGCTGCTGCGCGTGCTCGACCGGCTGGACGACACGCCGGCGCTGATCCTGTCGAACCTCGGCGAGACCCTCGTGGCGAATCGCTTCGCGGTGGCCCTGTTCGGCGACGTGTCCGGGCGCACCGGCTTTGCCCGCAGCGACGTGTGGCGCTGGTTCACCGAGCCGGGGGCGCGCGAGCTCTACCCCGTGGGCGACCGCGACCGGCAGAGCCGGGCCCTCGTCGCCAATCTGCGCGCCGCCTACGGCGCGGACGGGCCGCGGTCTCGGGCGGGCGAGCTCGTGCGCGCGCTCTCGACCGCGAGCCCCGAGTTCGCGTCTCTCTGGGAGAGGCACGAGGTCGCGCGCCGTTTCGAAGACCACAAGGTGCTCGTGCACCCCGAGCTCGGGCCGATCGAGCTGGACTGCCAGGTGCTGTTCACGGAAGACCAGTCGCAGGCCCTGCTGGTGCTCACCGCTCCCCCGCGCACCGAGGCCGCCGAGAAGATCGCGCTGCTCGGAGTGGTCGGCACGCAGAGCTTCGCGTGAACCGCCGTGACCGTTTCGAAGCTCGCTGAGTTCTGGGCCCGTGCGCGTGCGGAAGTGCCGGCGCTGCCGGAACCGCTACCGGGCGCCTGGTCGTTCGGCGCGACCGCCGAGCAGGCTGACGAGCTCCTCGCGCTTGTCCTCGGCGGTTCGAAGACCGGCACGGCGTCATCGGCATGGGACTACGCTGTGGAGGGCGAGCCGCTACCGGCCGTGGGCGAGCTCAGTGTGATTCTCGACGGTGCCGCAGAGCCACGGGCCGTCGTTCAGACCGTCGCCGTTACGGTGGTGCCCTTCAACGAGGTCGACGAAAGCCACGCGTTCGCCGAGGGTGAGGGTGACCGCAGCCTGGCCCACTGGCGGCGCGTTCACGAGAACTTCTGGCGCGAGCATTCTGCGCGCGGCTTCGCACCCGACATGCTGGTGGTCTGCGAACGGTTCGAGCTCATCTACCGCCCATGAGAGAACCGCGGTCTGAGACTCAGTCGTCGGTGACCGTGATGGTCACGTCGATGTTGCCGCGGGTGGCGTTGCTGTACGGGCAGACCGTGTGCGCGGCATCCGCGAGCGCCTGCGCCTCGTCGTGCGGCAGAGTCGGAATCGTGACCTCGAGCTCGACGGCGAGCTGGAAACCGCCCTCGCCGTTCGGGCCGATGTGCACCCGGGCGCCGACGGTCTCGTCCTCGAGCTTCACCTTCTGCGAGCGGGCGACGCCGAGCAGCGCCGAGTGGAAGCACGCGGCGTAGCCCGCCGCGAAGAGCTCTTCCGGGTTGGCGCCGTTGCCCGAGCCGCCCATCGCCTGCGGAATCGCCATGTCGAGGTCGACGCGACCGTCGGTCGTCGTGACGTGGCCGTTGCGGCCCTCGCCGGTCGAGAGCGCCTCAGCGGTGTAGAGGATGTCCATTACTTGCCCTTTCCTTGTGGGTGGTTCGGCTTCGGCTGCACCGAAGGGTCGCGCATCCGCTCGCTCAGTGTCTTCGCGAGCGTGAGCAATTGCAGGTATTCGTCGTGGCTGAGCCCGGTGCGCTCGCCGAAGCAGGCGGGGATGTCGTCGAGCTCGCTGCTGAGGCCGCGGCCGGCATCCGTCAACGTGATCTCGACCACGCGCTCGTCTGCGGCGGCACGGCTGCGGGTGACGAGACCGCGCGACTCGAGGCGCTTGAGCAGCGGCGACAGGGTGCCCGAGTCGAGGCCGAGCAGCTCGCCCAGCCGGCCGACCGTGAGCGTCTCCTCGTTCCAGAGCGCGATGAGCGCGAGGTACTGCGTGTAGCTGAGCTTCCACGGGGCGAGCAGCTCGCGGTAGATCTGCCCGAACTGGCGCTCGACCGAATACACGGCGAAGCAGAGCATCGGGTCGAGTGCCTCGGCGGCGGTCGTGCGGGCCATGACTCGATACTTGCACGCAATTCAGTTGTGCACAACCTAATTCGCGACGATGCAGCAGGGTTATCCCCAGGTTTCGGGTATCCCCCGATGAATGTCGGTGGCCCCTGCTTGACTGTCGACATGACATTCGAAGACGCGTTCGGCTTCGGCGCGGCGCTGCCTGTGACCGAGCTCGGCGCCTCCTGGCAGGCCGAGCAGCTCGAGCGGGTCTGCGAGGGGCGCCGCCAGATCGCGAAGATCGAGGCTGCCGAGATACGGATGCTGGGCGAGCTGCTCCTCGAGGCGGAAGGGTCGGCCGGCGAAGACGCGATCGATGCCGGCGACCCGGCCGAGGTCACCCGGCGGCACGACTTGAAGGTGCGCTCGCTCGCGACCGAGCTGGCCGCATCGCTGCGCGTCTCGATCCAGACCGCCGAGCAGCGCCTTGCGGAAGCGTGGACGCTGGTCAACGAGCTGCGTGACACGCTCGCCGCTCTCGAGGCCGGCGACATCTCCCGCGCTCACGCACACGAGATCGTCATCGAGACCGCGCACCTCGGCGTCGAGCGGCGCGAGGCCGAGAAGGTGCTGCTGCCGTGGGCTGCCCGACTCGGCGTGGCGGCCTTCCGGAAGAGGTCCAAGCAGCTGCTCGAGATGCTCGAGACCGAGTCGCTGAAGAAGAGGCACGAGCGCGCCTTCGCCGGCCGCCGCATCGACCTCGCCCCGGCGCGCGACGGCATGGCCCACCTCGACGTGTACCTCGAGCTCAGTGATGCCGCCCGCATCAAGGCCGGGCTCGAGAACGCCGCGCACGAGGCCCGCGAGGCCGGCGACTCGCGCACCGCCGCCCAGCTCGAGGCCGACTTCGCCGTCGAACTGCTCCTCGACGGCCAGATCACCATCGGCGATTGCCGCAGAGACGGCGTCGAGACCCCCGCGGCGCCCGTCAAGAACCGCGCGGCCATCACCGTCGACGTCCTCGTTCCGGCATCCACACTGGCCGGCAAAGACGACGAACCCGGCATCATCCCCGGCCTGGGCGCCATCGACCCTGCGCGGGCCCGCGAGCTCGTCGCGCTCGCTCCCAGCCTGCGGCGTATCCTCACCGACCCCATCACGAGCGCGATCCTCGACTTCGACCGAACCACCTATCGCGTACCCGCCGAGTTGAAACGCGTGCTGAAACTCAGAGACCAGCACTGCCGGGCGCCCGCATGCGGCGTGCCGGCCGCGCGCACTGAGATCGATCACACCACCGGCTACGCCCGCGGCGGCCCTACGGCGCTGCGCGAGCTCGCGCACCTGTGCGGAAACCACCACCACCTCAAACACGAAGCCGGGTGGTCGCTCCGGCAGTACCTCGACGGGGTTCTCGAGTGGCGCGCGCCGTCAGGGCGCAGCTATCGCACTTACCCCGAGCTCACGGTGCCAGCGAGACGCGTCGCCCCGTGGAGCCTGCCCGACACCGGCGAGCCGGGACTGTCGGTTTAACGGTGTGTGAGGGTCCGGCCTGATCCGAGAGGAGACGGCCGTGTCGGAC
>NZ_BAABBX010000007.1:0-73438 GCF_039538245.1 Gryllotalpicola kribbensis | reverse complement strand
GGAGAGTAGGACACCGCCGAACACCCATTACAAAAGGGCCATCCGAACACCGGATGGCCCTTTTGGCTTTTAATGCCTATAAATACACAGCAGCGTGAGGAGTGCCCGTGAGCGACAGCTCAGGCGATGACGAGAAGGACCGCCGGCCGCGCCGTGCCGGGGGTGACCGGCCGGCCCGAGATGACCGCAGCGGCAGGTCTGCTTCCCGCTTCAACTCCGACCGGTCGTACGAGAGCGGATCGGGCCGGCCGCGGCGCGACGATGAGCGTCGCCCCCGCCGAGACGGCGGGTTTGATCGCCCTCGGCGAAGTGACGATGGCCGACCGGGTCGTGAAGGCGGCTTCTCTCGCGACGGCGCGGGGCGGGCGCGCCGTGACGACGACCGGCGCGGAACCGGTGCCTCGCGCGGCGAGGCCGAGCGCCGCCCGTACGGCGACCGTCGCCCCCGTCAGGACGGCGAGCGACAGGGCCCCGCGAGACGCGACGGCGAGCGTCGGCCGTATTCGGGGCAGGACTCGCGGCCACGCCGAGACGGCGGCGGCTACTCCGGCTGGGGCGGCGAGCGGCGTTCGTACGGCGACCGCTCGGAGCGGCCGCGGCGCGATGACGGGCGAGGCTACGCTCCGCGCGACGGCGAGCGGCGCTCGCGGCCTGACCAGAACAGGCCTCAGCGTGATGGTGGATACCAACAGCGCGGGGGCGCGCGACCGCGTCGTGAGGGCGGCTTTGAGCGCCGTGATGACCGGCCGCGTCGTGACGGAGAGTTCCGGCCGCGTCGTGACGGTGAGTTCCGGGGCCCGCGGCGTGACGGCGCGGAGCGCGCGCAGCGAGACCGGCGTGAGGGCGGCTACCGTCCTCGCGGCGGCGATGAGCAGCGGCTGTGGACACGTGACGGCAGGCCGGCTCGCGGCGACCGTGATGCCTCGCGCGCCGAGTGGCGCGACGATGAGGAGTATCGGCGCCGTCAAGAGCTGAAGGCGGTGCGACCGCGCCACGATGACCCGGAGTTGCCGGCATCCGTGAGCTCTAAGGATCTGGACTACGCGGCCCGACTCGAGTTGCGCACCCTGGCCAAGGACAACGCTGAGGATGTGGCGCGCCATCTGGTGATGGCGGCGCAACTGATCGAGGAGGACCCGGAGCTCGCGCACCGGCACGCTCTCTCGGCGGCACGTCGTGCCGGCCGCGTCGGCGTGGTGCGCGAGACGCTCGCGATCACGGCATATGCAACGGGCGACTTCGCGCTCGCGCTGCGCGAGCTGCGCACCTATCGGCGCATCTCCGGCAAGGACGACCAGGTGCCGCTGATGGTCGACAGCGAGCGCGGGGTCGGGCGGCCCGAGCGCGCGTTGGAGCTCGGTCGCTCCGTCGATCGCTCGACGCTGAGCAATGAGGTTCAGGCATCCCTCGCCATCGCCATGTCGGGCGCGCGCCTCGACCTCGGCCAGCCGGAGCTCGCGCTCGGTGAGCTGGAGATCCCGCAACTGAATCCTGACGTCGCGTACTCATGGAGCCCCGCGCTGTTCCAGGCATACGGCGACGTGCTCGACGAGCTCGGCCGCACGGCTGAGGCGCAGCAGTGGTGGGATCGCGCCGACCACGCCGCCGAGGCGCTCGAGGAAGCCGCGGCAACGGCGGAGCACGAGACGGTCGATGTGGTCGAGGAAGGCGGGGAGTTCGAAGAGGGTGTCGAACTCGACCCGGTCGAGACGCCTGCGAACCCTCAGACCGCGGCCGAGGAATCCGCCGACGATGCGGCTGACGCCGACGCGGCGACCCCCGACGCGGCGACCCCCGACGACGAGTTCAGCGTCGAGGACGAGGTCGCCGAGCTGCTCGGCGAGAGCGACGACGAGGATGCCGATGGCGCTGTTCCGGGCACGGAGTAACGCACGACCGACGCCACTCGACGGCGTCGACGTCGTGCTCGCGGACCTCGATGGGGTCGTCTACAAGGGGCACGAGGCGATCCCGCACGCAGTGGAGAGCCTGAACCGCGCTGCCGAGGCCGCGCGCGTCGCCTACATCACGAACAACGCCTCGCGGACCGATGCGGCCGTGGCCGCCCAGCTGCGCGGCTTCGGCCTCGCGGTCGAGCCCCGTGAGGTGGTGACGTCGCCCCAGGCAGCCGTGCGGCTGCTCGCCGGGCTCGTTCCGCCGGGGGCGCGCATTCTCGTGATCGGTGGCGAGGGGCTCTCGTCCGTCGTGGCGGCCGCCGGTTTCACCGTGGTGTCGTCTGCGGACGACGAGCCGGCGGCGGTGATCCAGGGCTTCGCGCCGGAGCTCGGCTGGAAGGACCTCGCCGAGGCATCGTTCGCTCTCGCGGGCGGCGACGCGGGCATTCCGTGGGTGGCGACCAACATGGACTGGACGATTCCGGTTGCGCGGGGCATCGCTCCGGGCAACGGCACGCTCGTGTCAGCGGTGCACAACGCCGTCGGGCGGTTGCCCGTGGTCGCAGGAAAGCCCGAGGTGGCGATCTTCGAGGAGGCACGGGCGCGGTTCGGCGCCACGAAGCCCCTGTTCATCGGTGACCGGCTCGACACGGATGTGCTCGGAGCCCGGCGCGCGGGCATCGACTCCGTGCTCGTGCTGACCGGCATCGATCGCGCGAAGCAACTGCTCGCGGCGGGCCCCGACTCGCGGCCCACCTACATCCTCGAAGACCTGCGCGGCCTGCACGAGCCGTACCCGGCCGTCGAGAAGGCGCGCGGCGGTGTGACGGTCGTCCGCGGCGCAGCGGTGCGGGTCGACGGCACGACGGTCGACGTCGTGCGCGACGGCGACGACCCGGTCGATCTGCTGCGCGCCGCCTGCCACGCGATCTGGGATTCCGGGGTCGCGATCTATGCGCTCGACGTGCCGGAGCGGCTCTACCGGTAGCGGCGCTGTAGCGTGGAACACGTGGCCGATGAGCGAGATGACGACAGGCGCGGCGATGCGCTGCTGCCGCGCCTCAAGCTGATCGAGGACCAGCCGCTCGAGACGCGCGCCGAGGCGTATGCCCACCTGCACGACGAGCTGCGCGAAGCCCTCGACGCGGCCGATCGCCAGGGCGGGCGCTGAGCAGGTGGCATCCACCCGGCTCGATGCCGCCGTCGTCGCGCGCGGGCTCGCCCGCTCGCGGACGGCGGCCGCGAAGCTGATCGCGGACGGCCGCGTCACGGTCGACGGGAAGCCGGTCGTGAAGGCATCCGCCCAGGTCGAAGACGCCACAGAGATCGTTGTCGCGCTGCCGGATCACTATGTGAGCCGCGGCGCCCACAAGCTGATCGCGGCGCTCGATGCCTTCGGCGTCGACCCGCGCGGGCGACTCGCGCTCGACCTCGGCGCGTCCACCGGCGGATTCACGCAGGTGCTGCTCGAGCGCGGGGCGCGGCACGTGCTCGCCGTGGACGTCGGGCACGGGCAGCTCTCCGTGCCGGTCAAGGGCGACCCGCGGGTGAGCGATATCGAAGGCGTGAACGCCAGATATCTGACGGCGCAGACGCTGGTCGAGGCATCCGGAATCGACGAATCGCCCGACCTCGTGGTCGGCGACCTGTCCTTCATCTCGCTGACCCATGTTCTGCCGGCCGCGCGTGACGCTGCGCGTGCGGAGGCCGACTTCGTGCTGTTGATCAAGCCGCAGTTCGAGGTCGGCCGCACGGGCGTGAGGGAAGGGATCGTGCGCGACCCCGTGCTGCGTGCGGATGCGGTCGCCGGCGTGCTCTGGGCGGCGTGGGACCTCGGGCTCGGGACGGCAGGCGTCATGCCCTCGCCCGTGATCGGGACGCACGGGAATCAGGAGTACCTGTGTTGGATGTCCGCGGGCCGCGGCGCGAATCCGACAGAATGGGTGGACAGGGTTTCGACGATGACGGGAGCGTGACGTTCATGAATGACCGCCGCATCCTGGTCGTCTCGCACACCGGCCGCGAGGAGTCGCTCGACGCCGCGCTGCAGGTGTGCCGGCAGCTTCTCGAGGAAGCCGATGTGGTTCCCGTGCTGAGCGCCGACGAGCTGAGCGACCTGCGTGCCTATGCGCCCGAGCTGATGGGCCTCGAGGTGCTCGGGGCGGGCTGCAAGCCCGGCGACCTCGAGCTCGTCATCGTGCTCGGCGGGGACGGCACCATTCTGCGCGCCGCCGAGATGGTGCGCGGAGCGGACGTGCCGATTCTGGGCGTCAACCTCGGTCACGTCGGCTTCCTCGCCGAGAGCGAGCGGGACGATCTCTCGCGTTCGGTCGCGCGGGCGCTCGCCGGCGACTACGAGGTCGAGGAGCGCATGACGCTGGCCGTGCGCGTGAAGTACGACGGCCAGGTCGTCTACGAGGACTGGGCGCTGAACGAGGCGAGCGTCGAGAAGGCGAGCCGCGAGCGGATGATCGAGGTCATGGTCGAAGTCGACCGGCGACCGCTGTCGAGCTTCGGCTGCGACGGCGTCGTGATGTCGACGCCGACCGGCTCGACCGCCTATTCGTTCTCGGCGGGCGGCCCTGTCGTCTGGCCCACGCTCGACGCCCTGCTCTTCACGCCGATCTCGGCCCACGCTCTGTTCGCGAAGCCGCTCGTCGTGACGCCGGACTCTGCGATCGCCGTCGAGCTGCTGGACCGGGTGCAGACCAACGGCATCCTGTGGTGCGACGGGCGCCGCTCGGTCGAGCTGCGGCCAGGAGCCCGCGTCGTGGTGACCCGGTCGCCGATTCCCGTGAAGATGGCGCGGATGCATCGTGCGTCGTTCACGGACCGCCTGGTGCGCAAGTTCAACCTTCCGGTCGTGGGGTGGCGAGGGCCGGCGTGAGGGGCGTGAGCTCATCGCAGCGACGCCGCAATTTGGGAGACGCAGCGTGATCGAGGAGATCTCCATTCGCGACCTCGGCGTCATCGCCGAGGCGACACTGCCGCTCGGCCCCGGGTTCACGGCGATCACGGGGGAGACCGGCGCGGGCAAGACCATGGTCGTGACGGCGCTCGGACTGCTGCTCGGCCAGCGCTCGGACAGCGGGGTGGTGCGCGTCGGCGCCGCCCAGAGCTGGGTCGAGGGCCGCTGGCGGGTGGACGCCGACGGTGAGACCGCCGATCGAGTGCGCGACGCCGGCGGCGACGTCGACCCCATCGGCGAGAGCGGCGACGCCGAGCTCGTGCTGAGCCGCTCGGTGTCACCGGAGGGCCGCAGTCGCGCGTATGCGGGGGGCCGCAGCGCGCCCGTCGCCGTGCTCTCTGAGCTGGGGGAGCAGCTGGTCGTGGTGCACGGGCAGTCCGATCAGATCCGGCTGAAGAGCGCGACGGCGCAGCGCGAGGCGCTCGACCGCTTCGCCGGGACAGAGTTCCAGGAATCCCTCGCCCGCTATCAGGCCGTGTGGCGGCGCTGGAAGGACGGCGCGACCGAGCTCGCGCAGCTGACCGGCGATCGCGAGCGCCGCGTGCGCGAGGCCGAGGAGCTGCGCGCGGCGCTCGACGAGATCGAGGCGGCGGCACCCCAGCCCGGCGAGGACGCGGAACTCGACGAGCGCATCGAGCGGCTCGAGAACGTCGAGACGCTGCGGGTCGCCGCAGCGGAGGCGCGCGAGCAGCTGTCGGCGGAGGATTCCGACGGGCCGGACGCCTTGTCGCTCATCGACGGCGCGCGCCGCGCGCTCGAGCACGCGGCGGCGCACGATCAGGAGCTCGCTGCGCTCGCCGAGACGCTGCAGGCGGCGCAGTATCAGGTGGCGGATGCCGCCGCGCAGCTGTCGTCGTATCTGGCCGGCCTCGACGTCGACGGCTCTCGCGATCTCGAGCTGCTGCAGGAGCGCAAGGCGCTGCTCGCGTCTCTCGTGCGCAAGCACGGGGCGAGCCTCGACGATGTGATCGCGCTGCTGAGCGACGGCAGCGCGCGGCTGTTCGAACTCGACGGCGACGCCGAGAGGATCGAGGCGCTGACCGCGCAGGTGGCCGCCGACGCGCAGGAGGCGGAGGAGCTCGCCGCCGCGCTGACGGCGGCCCGCATCGACGCCGGCGCTCGGCTCGCGGCATCCGTCACCCGGGAGCTCGCCGCGCTCGCGATGCCGGACGCGCGCATCGTCGTCGAGGTGACCGACCGCGGCGAGCTCGGAGCGTCGGGGCGCGACCAGGTGGCCGTTCTGCTGCAGCCGCACCCCGGCAGCGAGCCGCGGCCGCTCGGACGGGGCGCCTCGGGCGGGGAGCTCTCGCGCGTGATGCTCGCGATCGAGGTCGTGCTCGCCGGCACCGACCCCGTGCCGACCTTCGTCTTCGACGAGGTGGACGCCGGCGTCGGGGGAGCGGCCGCCATCGAGATCGGCCGCCGGTTGGCGCAGCTCGCCGAGCGCTCGCAGGTGCTCGTCGTCACCCACCTCGCGCAGGTCGCGGCGTTCGCCACCAATCACCTGAGCGTCGTCAAGGACACCAGCGGGGCCGTGACCGAGAGCAGCGTGCGTCAGCTGGAGGGGGCCGAGCGCGAGGCGGAGATGGCGCGGCTGCTGTCGGGACTCGCGGATTCCGAGAGCGGTGTGGCGCACGCGCGCGAGCTTCTGGAGCTCGCGCGGGGGTGACGGGGCCTTCGGAGGAAAGGGTCTCGATACGCCGCGCCCTTCGGGCGCGGCTACTCGACCATCGGGGCGGCGGTGGGCGCGGCTACTCGACCATCGGGGTGGGTGAGATAGCATAGAAGCCCGTGGTGGATTCTTCTGACGCGGGCATTTCAAACTCAAACGGCACTACCAAGCACATCTTCGTGACGGGTGGTGTCGTTTCTTCTTTGGGCAAGGGCCTCACCGCCGCGAGCCTCGGCAATCTGCTGACGTCGCGCGGTCTGCACGTCGTGATGCAGAAGCTCGACCCGTACCTCAACGTCGACCCGGGAACGATGAATCCGTTCCAGCACGGCGAGGTGTTCGTCACGGACGACGGCGCAGAGACCGACCTCGACATCGGCCACTACGAGCGCTTCCTCGACGTGAACCTGTCCCAGGCGGCGAACGTGACGACTGGCCAGATCTACTCGCAGGTGATCGCCAAGGAGCGCCGCGGCGAGTACCTCGGCGACACCGTGCAGGTCATTCCGCACATCTCCGACGAGATCAAGCGCCGCATGCGCCTGCAGGCCCACGCCGACCCGCAGCCCGACGTCATCATCACCGAGGTCGGCGGCACCGTCGGCGACATCGAGTCGCAGCCGTTCATCGAGGCGGCGCGCCAGATCCGCCACGAGCTCGGGCGCAAGAACGTGTTCTTCGTGCACGTCTCGCTCGTGCCGTTCATGAACGCCTCCGGCGAGCAGAAGACCAAGCCGACGCAGCACTCCGTCGCGATGCTGCGCTCCATGGGCATCCAGCCCGACGCTCTGGTGCTGCGCAGCGACCGCCCGGTCTCCGATTCCAACAAGAAGAAGATCGCGCTCATGTGCGACGTCGACGAGGACGCCGTCATCAACACGGTCGACCTGCCGAGCATCTACGACATTCCGGTCACGCTGCATGCGCAGGGGCTCGACGCCTATGTGATTGAGCAGCTCGGGCTCGACAAGGCCGGCGAGGCCGACCGCAGCAGCTGGAACGAGCTGCTGAAGGTCGTGCACGAGCCGCGCAAGGAGGTCACGGTCGCGCTGGTCGGCAAGTACATCGACCTGCCGGATGCCTACCTGTCGGTCTCGGAGGCGCTGAAGGCCGGCGGCTTCGCGCACCACGCCAAGGTGAACCTGCGCTGGGTCGCCTCGGACACATGCGAGACGCCCGAGGGCGCCGCGAAGGCGCTCGCCGACGTCGACGGCATCTGCGTGCCGGGCGGCTTCGGGATCCGCGGCATCGAGGGGAAGCTCGGCGCGCTGCGGTTCGCGCGCGAGAACGGCATTCCGACCCTCGGCCTCTGCCTCGGCCTGCAGTGCATGGTCATCGAGTACGCCCGCAACGTCGCCGGTCTGCCCGGCGCGTCCTCGAGCGAGTTCGACCCGGAGACCGAGTTCCCCGTGATCGCGACCATGGCCGAGCAGGTCGACATCATCGCCGGCGGCGACCTCGGCGGCACGATGCGGCTCGGCCTCTACCCGGCGAAGCTCGCCGCGGGCTCGATCGTCGCCGAGCTGTACGGCGCGCCCGAGGCCTCTGAGCGCCACCGCCACCGCTACGAGGTGAACAACCAGTACCGCCAGCAGATCGCCGACGCGGGCCTGTGGTTCTCGGGCACCTCGCCCGACGACCACCTCGTCGAGTACGTCGAGCTGCCGCGCGACGTCCACCCGTTCTATGTCGCGACTCAGGCGCACCCCGAGCTGCGCAGCCGCCCGAACCGTGCGAACCCGATGTTCCGCGGGCTCATCGGCGCCGCGCTCGAGCGCCAGGAGTCGACCCGCCTGTTCCCCGTCGAGGAGCAGGAGGGCGAGAACGTTGCCTGAGCAGGTGCCGCACGAGTCGGCGGATCGCACGCCGATCGCCGACGAGCCGCTCAGCGTCGACGTCACGGAGTCCCGGGTCGGCTTCCACGGCAGGGTCTGGGATGTCCGCACCGAGACCTTCGCGTACAACGATGCGACCCTCACGCGGGACTTCGTCGATCACACCGGCGCTGTGGCGATCGTCGCGCTCGACGATCAGGGACGGATGCTGCTGATCAAGCAATACCGCCACCCGATCCGCCACCGCGACTGGGAGATCCCGGCGGGGCTGCTCGATGTCGCAGGGGAGGACCCCCTCGCTGCGGCGCAGCGCGAGCTCGCCGAGGAGGCCGACCTGTTCGCCGCCGAGTGGAACGTGCTCGCGGAGTTCGTGAACTCCCCGGGCGGCAGCAACGAGGCGCTGCGGGTCTACCTCGCGCGCGGCATCTCGGCGACGGGCGCGCCGTTCGAGCGAACCGCCGAAGAGGCCGACATCGAGGTGCGCTGGGTGGACCTCGACGAGGTCGTCGACGCGGTGCTGGCACGGCGGGTGCAGAACGTCTCTCTCGTCATCGGCGCGCTCGCCGCCCGCGCGGCGCGCGAGCGCGGATGGGCGAGCCTCGGCTCGCCGGAGGAGCCGTGGACCAGGAATCCGCAGGCGCTCTGACGCGCGACGTCACGGCGTACCTGCGGTACGCCGGCCTCGAGCGGCGCCTGGCGAAGAACACCATCGCCTCGTACCGGCGCGATCTCGCCACGTACACCGAGTGGCTCGCCGATCGGGGCATCGCCTCGCTTGACCAGGTGACGCCTGCGACGCTGAGCTCGTACGCGAAGTTCCTGGGGGAGCGCGAGGAGCCGCTGGCCCCGGCATCCGTGTCGCGCATGCTGGGCACCGTGCGCAACCTGCACCGCTTTCTCGCGGTCGAGGGCAGAACGCAGGCGGATGCCGCGCGCGAGCTGCGCACGCCGAAGAAGTCCATGCGGCTGCCGAAGGCGATCCCGCAGGCCGACGTCACCGCTCTGATCGAGACGGCCTCTGGCGACGACATCGTCGCCCTGCGCGACCGCGCGCTGCTCGAGCTGCTCTACGCGACGGGCGCGCGCGTCTCGGAAGCCGTCGACCTCGACGTCGACGACGTGGTCGACCGTGAGATCGTGCGCCTCACCGGCAAGGGCGACAAGCAGCGCATCGTGCCGCTCGGCAGCTACGCGCGCGAGGCCCTCGACACCTATCTCGTGCGGGCGCGGCCGGCTCTGGCGAGCCGGGGCAGGGGCACGGATGTCGCGGCGCTGTTCCTCGGGGTCCGCGGTCGGCGCGTCAGCCGACAGAACGCCTGGCTCATCATCAAGAAGGCCGCCGAGCGGGCAGAGCTCGCCGCGGAGATCTCGCCGCACACCCTGCGGCACTCCTTCGCCACGCACCTGCTCGAGGGCGGGGCCGACGTGCGCGTCGTGCAGGAGCTGTTGGGTCATGCATCCGTCGCGACCACTCAGCTGTACACCCTGGTGACCGCCGACACCCTGCGCGACGTGTACACACAGGCGCATCCGCGAGCGCGGTAAGGTTGTCCCCGATCACCCGAACGAAGCGCGAAGGAGCAGTGTGGAGCGCACGCCGACGGACTTCCCGGTGCCGGCACCGCTGAAGCAGCACGGACCCGCGCGCATCATCACCCTGTGCAACCAGAAGGGCGGCGTCGGCAAGACGACCACCAGCATCAGCCTGGGAGCCGCTCTCGCCGAATACGGCCGCCGGGTGCTCGCGATCGACTTCGACCCGCAGGGCGCTCTCTCGGCCGGCCTCGCGATCAACACGCACGAGGCGACGACGATCTACGACCTGCTGCTGAACGGCAAGCTCGACCCGCAGGAGGCGATCCAGCACACGAGCGTTCCCGGACTCGACGTGATTCCGGCCAACATCGACCTGTCTGCCGCCGAGGTGCACCTCGTCAACGAGGTCGCGCGTGAGCAGGCCCTCGCGCGCGTGCTGCGCCGCGTGAGCGACGACTACGACGTCGTTCTGATCGACTGCCAGCCCTCCCTCGGCATCCTGACCGTCAACGCCCTGACGGCGGCGCACGGCGTGCTGATTCCGCTCGAGAGCGAGTACTTCGCGCTGCGCGGCGTCGCGCTGCTGATCGAGACCGTCGACAAGGTCAAGGAGCGCCTCAACCCGGCGCTCGAGCTCGACGGCATCCTCGTGACGATGTTCGACTCGCGCACCCTGCACTCGCGCGAGGTGTTCGAGCGCGTCAAGGACGCGTTCAAGGACAAGGTGCTCGACACGGTCATCTCGCGCACCGTGAAGTTCCCCGACGCGTCGGTCGCCGGCTCGCCCATCACGCAGTTCGCGCCGGAGCACCCGGCTGCGGAGGCCTACCGCCGCCTGGCACGGGAGCTCGTCTCGCGTGGCGCCGTCGCTTGACCCCGTCGAGGGCGATGAGCAGGCGCCGTCGTTCCGCGTCGCGCTCGACAACTTCGAGGGCCCCTTCGACCTGCTGCTGTCGCTGATCGGCAAGCACGAGCTCGACATCACCGAGATCGCCCTCAGCCGCGTCACCGACGAGTTCATCTCGTACCTGCGCGGCATCGACCTCGCCGAGGAGCTCGACCAGGCGAGCGAGTTCCTCGTCGTCGCGGCCACGCTGCTGGACCTCAAGGTCGCGGGGCTCCTGCCGCAGGGCGAGCTCGTGGACGCGGAGGATGTCGCACTGCTCGAGGCGCGCGACCTGCTGTTCGCGCGCCTCTTGCAGTACCGCGCCTTCAAGGAGGCGTCCGCCTGGTTCGATGAGCGACTCGCGCAGGAATCCGGGCGCCACGCGCGCACCGTGCGGCTCGACGAGAAGTACCGGGCGCGCACCCCCGAGCTCGTCTGGACGCTGTCCGTCGACGACTTCGCGGCGCTCGCTCTGCTCGCGTTCACCCCGAAGGAGATCCCGGTCGTCGGCCTCGATCACCTGCATGCGCCCCTCATCAGCATCCGCGAGCAGGCGGCGACGGTGGTGGCTCTGCTGCGCGACGGCGCGCCGCGGTCGTTCCGCGAGCTGATCGCCGGCGTGGAGGTCAAGGGCGTGATCATCGCGCGCTTCCTTGCGATCCTCGAGCTGTACCGACATGCCGCCATCCACTTCGAGCAGCTCGAGCCGCTCGGCGAGCTGACGGTGCAGTGGTCGGCCGAGAACTGGACGGAAGAGAACCTGGCGAATCTGGGGGCGGACTATGACGGGTGATGTGCGGCGGCGGCTTGAGGCGATCCTGATGATCGCGGACGAGCCGCAGAGCCTCGTCAGCCTCGCGACGGCGATCGGCGCGCCGGTCGCCGCCGTGCGCCAGGCGATCGAGGCGCTGCGGGCCGACTATGACGGCGAGGACGAGAGCACGGGGCGCGTGCGCCGCGGCTTCGAGCTGCGCGAGATCGGCGGCGGCTGGCGGATCTACGTGCGCGAGGACTACGACAGCGTCGTCACCGACTTCGTCGTCACGCAGAACCCCACGAAGCTGTCTCAGGCGGCGCTCGAGACGCTCGCCGTGATCGCCTACAAGCAGCCGATCACGCGCGGGCAGGTGGCGAGCATTCGCGCCGTGAACGTGGATTCCGTCGTGCGCACCCTGCTGAGCCGCGGGCTCATCACCGAGCTGTTCGCCGACGCCGAGACCGGCGCGATCAACTACGGCACGACGGATCTGCTGCTCACGCAGCTCGGCATCAACTCGCTCGACGAGCTGCCGCCGATCTCGCCGCTGCTGGCCGATGGAACGGAAGGGTTCGAGGGCGATGTCCGCTGACACGACGGGCGCGGGCCCGGGAGCCGCACGCACGGACGGCGAGCGACTGCAGAAGGTCATGGCCGCGGCCGGGGTGGCGAGTCGCCGCGCCTCCGAGATCCTGATCCTCGAGGGCCGCGTCACCGTGAACGGGAAGAAGGTGCGCGAGCTCGGCGCCCGCATCGACCCCGGGAGCGATCTGCTGGCCGTCGACGGCGTCGCGGTGCAGCTCGATCAGAGCAAGCGCTACGTGATGCTGAACAAGCCGACCAAGGTCATCAGCTCGATGGGCGATGATCGGGGCCGCACCGACCTGAGCGGCTTCGTCTCGCAGTACGAGGAGCGGCTGTTCAACGTCGGCCGGCTCGACTACGACACCAGCGGGCTGCTCGTGCTCACGAACGACGGCCCGCTCGCGCAGGTGCTCGCCCACCCGTCGTTCGGCGTCGAGAAGACCTACATCGCGAAGGTCAAGGGAACCGTGACGCCGCAGACCCTGCAGCAGCTGAAGTCGGGGATCGAGCTCGACGACGGGCCGATCCGCATCGATCGGGGGAAGCTCATCACGCGGGGCGCCGCCGACGGGGCATCCATGGTCGAACTCACACTGCACTCCGGCCGCAACCGCATCGTCCGCCGCATGATGGAGGCGGCGGGGCACCCCGTCATCGAGCTCGTACGGCGAAGCTTCGGGCCGCTGCACCTCGGCAGCCTTAAGCTCGGCCGCACCCGCGAGCTGACTAAAATCGAACTCGGCCAGCTGCTCACCCTCGCACGCGAGGCCGAGGAGCAGAAGGGCCGGATGTGACGGAAGCGCGAGTGGGCGGGACGGTCCGCATCGTCGGGTCCGGCCTTCTCGGGGCGTCCGTGGGCCTGGGCCTGCGCCAGCGAGGCGTCGACGTCGTCGTGACGGATGCCTCGCGCACCGCCGCTCGGCTCGCGGTGGAGTACGGCGCGGGGCGTCTCCCGGAGCCGACCGATTCCCCTGCGCTCGTCGTGGTCGCCGTGCCGCCGGACGCCGTCGCCACGGTCGTCGCCGCCGAGCTCGCGGCGTTCCCCGACGCGGTCGTGACCGACGTCGCGAGCGTCAAGGGCGCCCCCCTGGCCGAGCTGATCGAGCTCGGGGCGGACCTGGCGCGCTACGTCGGCTCGCACCCGCTCGCCGGGCGCGAGCGCGGCGGCCCGATCTCGGCCCGCGCCGACCTCTTCCTCGGCCGCCCGTGGGTCGTGTGCCCGCGGCCCGGGCTCGCGCGCGGCCCCGTCTCGCTCGTCGAGGGGCTCGCTCTCGACCTCGGCGCAATCCCGGTCGCGATGGACGCGGCGACGCACGATGACTCCGTCGCCCTCGTCTCGCACGCGCCCCAGCTCGTGTCGACGCTGCTCGCGCGCCGCCTGAGAGGGGCGACGGATGCCGCGCTCGGGCTCGCTGGCGGGGGAGTGCGCGACGTCACCCGCATCGCCTCGAGCGACCCCGCCCTGTGGGTGCAGATCCTGTCGGCGAACGCCGCGACGGTCGCCTCGATCCTGCGCGCGTACCGCGACGATCTCGGCGAGGTGATCACCGCGCTCGAGAACATCGACGAGCCCGGCAGCCGGCGGGCGCTCGCCGAGACGCTCGCCGCCGGCAACGCCGGTGTCGCGCGGCTGCCCGGCAAGCACGGCCAGGACCGGCGGTTCGCGAGCGTCGTCGTGCTCATCGACGACAAGCCGGGGCAGCTCGGCCGGCTCTTCGCCGAGCTGGGCGAGCTCGGCGTCAACATCGAGGACTTCCGGATGGAGCACTCGCCGGGCGCGCAGATCGGCATCGCCGAGATCGCCGTCGTGCCCGAGGCGCTCGAGCGCACCGTGGAAGACCTGACCGAACGCGGCTGGAGGATCGCCGGATGAACACCACCCCTACGACGGGCCCGCTCGTGGTCGCCGTGGACGGCCCCGCAGGCAGTGGGAAGTCGAGCGTGTCGAAGGCCGTCGCGCGCCGGCTCGGCTTCGCCTACCTCGACACCGGTGCGGCCTACCGCGCCTTCGCGTGGCACGCGCAGCACTCCGGGGTGGAACTCGAGGATCAGGCATCCGTCGTCGCTGCGCTGCCCACCTTCGATCTCGCCGAGGCGACGGACCCCGATCACTTCACCGTGCGCGTGGGCGAGCACGACGTGACGGCGGCGATCCGCGAGCCCGCCGTGACCGGTGTGGTGAGCCTCGTTGCGCGCGTGCCCGAGGTGCGCGCCGCGCTGACCGGGATCTTCCGCCGACTCGCGGCCGGGACCGACAAGCCGGGCATCGTGATCGAGGGGCGCGACATCACGACGGTCGTCGCGCCGGACGCCCCTGTGCGCGTTCTGCTGACCGCCAGCGAAGAAGTTAGAATGGGACGTCGCTCTGCCGAGTTGACCGGGCATTCGCCCGAGGCCGTCGGTGAGCAGCTGAAGGCGCGTGATCGCGCCGACTCGCGTGTCGTGGACTTCATGACCGCCGCAGACGGCGTGACGACCGTCGATTCCACCGAGCTGGACTTCGATGAGACCGTGGATGCGGTCATCGCAGTCATCCAGTCCCGCACACACTCCCTCCGCTAGAAACGAGAACCACTATGGCCGACACCGACGACTTCGACGACGCAGCCGTCGGCAGCGACGACCTCGCAGAGAAGCTCGCCGCGCTCGACGACGCGGCGGCGGAACGGCGCACCGCGGCGCTGCGCGGCGGCCTCGACGAGTACGCGCTCGACGACGAGGACCTCGCTGTCCTCGAGTCGGCCGGCGAGGACGTCGACGAGATCACCTATCTGCCGGCGCTGCCCGTGGTGGCGATCGTCGGGCGCCCCAACGTGGGCAAGTCCGCACTCGTGAACCGCATCCTCGGCCGTCGTGAGGCGGTCGTCGAGGACACGCCCGGCGTGACGCGCGACCGCGTCTCGTATCAGGCCGAGTGGATGTCGCGCCGCTTCACCCTCGTCGATACGGGCGGCTGGGAGCCCGACGCTCGCGGAATCGACGCCTCGGTCGCCGCGCAGGCCGAGGTCGCGATCGACCTCGCCGACGCCGTGATGTTCGTCGTCGACTCGAATGTCGGCGCGACCTCGACCGACGAGCACGTCGTGCGTTTGCTGCGCAAGACGAACAAGCCCGTCTACCTCGTCGCCAACAAGGTCGACGACGCGCGTCTCGAGCCGCAGTCCGCCGATCTGTGGTCGCTCGGCCTCGGTGAGCCGCACCCCGTCTCGGCGCTGCACGGCCGGGGTGTCGCGGACCTGCTCGACCTCGTCGTCGGCGCGCTGCCCGAGGTCTCGGCCGTCGCGAAGCGCGAGGTCGGCGGACCGCGCCGCGTCGCCATCGTCGGCCGCCCGAACGTCGGCAAGTCCTCGCTTCTGAACAAGGCCGCGGGGGAGGAGCGCGTGGTCGTCAACGACCTCGCGGGCACCACGCGCGACCCGGTCGACGAGCAGATCGAGCTCGGCGGCAAGGTGTGGCGCTTCGTCGACACCGCAGGCATCCGCCGACGCGTGCACCTGCAGCAGGGCGCCGACTTCTATGCGTCGCTGCGCACCTCGGCCGCGCTCGAGAAGGCCGAGGTCGCCGTCGTCGTGCTCGACGTCACCCAGCCGATCAGCGAGCAGGACGTGCGCATCATCGACCTCGTGCTCGAGTCGGGGCGCGCCCTCGTCATCGCATACAACAAGTGGGACCTGCTCGACGACGACCGCCGCCGCTACCTTGAGCGCGAGATCGAGCAGAACCTCGCCCATGTGGACTGGGCGCCGCGCGTCAAC
This sequence comes from Gryllotalpicola kribbensis, assembly GCF_039538245.1. Lineage (NCBI taxonomy): Bacteria > Bacillati > Actinomycetota > Actinomycetes > Micrococcales > Microbacteriaceae > Gryllotalpicola > Gryllotalpicola kribbensis. The sequence continues at coordinate 57,549 of NZ_BAABBX010000007.1, read as the reverse complement.
ATCTCGGCGAAGACGGGTCGGCACCTCGAGAAGCTCGTTCCGGCGCTCGAGCTCGCGCTCGAGTCATGGGACACGCGCATCGGCACCGGCAAGTTCAACGCGTTCCTCGCGGAGCTCGTCGCGGCCCACCCGCACCCGCTGCGCGGCGGGAAGCAGCCCCGCATCCTGTTCGGCACCCAGGCGTCGAGCCGGCCGCCGACATTCGTTCTCTTCACGACCGGGTTCCTCGACCCGGGGTACCGGCGCTACATCCAGCGCCGACTGCGCGAGCTCTACGGTTTCGAGGGCACCCCGATCGTTCTCAACATGCGCGTGCGCGAGCGGCGCAGCCGCTAGAACCGCCAGCGACACGCAGAAGGCCCGCACCCCCAAATCGCGGGGTGACCCGGGCGGGAAAGCGATTTCTTCGGCCTGAGCGCGCCGCGTTCGGGGGTGGCCGCGTGTAACGCGCCCGAAATGGGGACACGCGCATGACGAGCTCTCAGCATCACTCGGCCTAACGTGATCTGTGTCGGCAACCCGAACCTGCCGGCATACCCGCTCCTCTTGGAACCCGAAGCCGAGGGAATTCTCTGTGTCATCTCACCATGCCCAAAATCACCCTGCCCAAAAACGGCAGTGGGGCTCTGAGCGCCGTCGCGCGCCCCTGCCCGTCATGCACCCGAAGCCGAGCGACGGCAAACTCGCTCGCAGCCGCATCGCCATCGTCGTCACCGTTCTCGCGTGGCTTGCCTACGTCGTCTCCACCGTGCTGCGCCAGTACCTCGACTACGGCAACCACGGTTTCCGCTTCACCATGGAGTCGATCGGCTACGTCGTGATCGTGACGCTGCTCACGTTCTCGGCGCTGATGTACCTCGTCGCGCGCACCGGAGCGTTCCAGCGCTTCCAGAGCCACACGCGGGTGCCGCGTGCCGAGCTCGAGCGCCACTTCGCCGAGAACCCGACCGGCATCACGGTGCTCGTGCCGTCGTATGCCGAAGAGCCCGAGGTCGTGCGTGCGACGCTGCTGTCGGCGGCACTGCAGGAGTTCCCCGAGCTGCGCGTCGTGCTGCTGCTCGACGACGACCCCGCGCCGAAGTCGCAGGCGGCAGCCGACCGGCTCGCTCGCACGCACGAAGCCGTCGCCGGCATCGAGCGCCTGCTCGCCGAGCCGGCGGAGCACGTCGACCGTTCCGTTCGCCAGTTCACCGACCGCATCGCCGCCGACCGCCGCGCGAACGCGCTCGCGTCGGCCGAGGAGGCGAGCCGTCTGGCCCGCGAGTACTACTGGGCCGCCGGCTGGCTGCACGGTCAGGCGATCGACGAGAAGAACGAGGACCACGTCGACGAGTTCTTCGTCAGCGAGGTGCTCATGCGGCTCGCGGAAGAGCTGATGGAGACCGGGGATGCCCTGCACGCGGCATCCGTCGAGGGCGCCCGCCTTCCCATCGCCCGCCTCGACGAGCTCTACCGCCGCCTGCAGTGGACGTTCACCGCAGAGCTGTCGGTCTTCCAGCGCAAGGCCTGGGCCTCGCTCTCTCACGAGGCCAACAAGGCGATGAACCTGAACGCGTACATCGGGCTCATGGGTGGCCGCTACCGCGCGATCGAGACCCCGATGGGTCGGTCGCTCATCGAGGCCGGCCCGCTTGACGAGGACGCGTTCGACGTGCCGGACAGCGAGTTCGTGCTGACGCTGGACGCCGACTCGATCCTGCTGCGCGAGTACTGCCTGCGCCTCGTCTACTTCCTGCAGCAGCCGGGGAACGAGCGCGTCGCCGTGACCCAGACCCCGTACTCGTCGTTCCGCGGCGCGCCGACCCGTCTCGAGCGGCTCGCGGCGGCGACCACCGACGTGCAGCACATCCTGCACCAGGGCATGACGCACTTCGGGGCCACGTTCTGGGTGGGCGCGAACGCGGTGATTCGCCGCGCCGCGCTCGACGACATCCGCGAGATCGAGCACGTCGACGGCGTCGAGGTGCGTCGCTTCATTCAGGACCGCACGGTCATCGAGGACACCGAGTCGAGCGTGGACCTCGCGGTGCACGGCTGGACCCTCGCCAACTACCCGGAGCGCCTGTCGTACAGCGCGACCCCGAGCGACTTCGGCTCGCTCGTCGTGCAGCGCCGGCGCTGGGCGAACGGCGGCCTGCTGATCCTTCCGAAGCTGTTCAGCCAGCGCCGCGAGCTGAAGCGCCGTGGCAAGAAGGTGCCCGCCACCGAGTTCCTGCTGCGCCTGAACTACATGGCGTCGATCGCGTGGGCGAGCTTCGGCCTGCTCTTCATGCTCGCCTACCCGTACGACAGCCGGCTGCTCAGCCCCTTCGTGATGCTCGCCGCCCTGCCGTACTTCGCGGCCATGGCCTCCGACCTGCACTACAGCGGCTACAAGCGCACGGATGTCTTCCGCATCTACGCCTTCAACCTGATCCTCTTGCCGGTGAACCTCGCCGGGGTGCTCAAGTCGATGCAGCAGGCCGTGACGGCGAAGAAGATCCCGTTCGCGCGCACGCCGAAGGTGAAGAACCGCACGGCGACCCCGTTCCTGTATGTGATCGCCCCCGCCGCGATCGTCGCGTTCTCGGTGCTCACGCTGTGGCGCGACTGGTACGCGCAGAACTGGGCGAACGCCGCGTTTGCGCTGGTGAACGCCGTGTTCGCCTCCTACGCGATCGTCGCCTTCATCGGCATCGGGCCGATGTTCGCGGATGCCTGGGCCGGTGCCACCCGTTGGATGTACGTGCCCCGCGCGCAGACGGCAGCGAACGAGGCGACCACGGCGGATGCCGCAGGCGAGTCGAAGCCCACGGGCGGCACCGACTGGCGCCTCGTCCTCTACCGCGGCGCGGGCGAGGTCGGCGACGCGCGCCGCCCCGCGCCGATCGCGTTCGAGACGGAATTCGCGGCCGAGGTCGACTCCCACGAGGCACACCACGAGAGGCAGGCGGCATGAGCGCCGGCGACATGCGTCTCTCGCCGTGGCGCGTGACGGTCGCGGCCGTGGTCGGCCTCGCCGTCGTGGCGGTGGCCGTCTGGGGCGGCATGGCGTGGAAGGCCCAGGCGCAGGGCAGCGGTGTGACGCCCGTGTTCGCCCCGTACGTCGATGTGACGGCCACCCCCGAGTACGCCTTCGAGCAGGCCGCCGATTCCGGCGCGAAGAACGTCGTGCTGTCGTTCGTCGTCGCGCCTCGCAGCGGCGACTGCGCGCCGAGCTGGGGTGGCGCGTACGCGCTGGGTGCGGCATCCACCGCCCTCGATCTCGATCGGCGCATCAGCCGACTGCGTCACGAGGGCGGCGACGTCGCGGTGTCGTTCGGCGGTCAGGCCGGCACCGAGCTGGCCCTCGCCTGCACCACGACATCGGAGCTCGAATCGGCGTACGCCGCGGTCGTCAGCCGCTATGAGCTGTCGACGATCGACCTCGACCTCGAGGGCTCGGCGCTGTCGGACAGCGCTTCGATCGCTCGGCGTGCCGACGCGATCGCGAAGCTGCAGAAGGAGCGTCGCGCCGCGGGCCACAAGCTCTCGGTGTGGCTCACGCTTCCCGTCGGGACCGACGGCCTGCAGTCGGACGCGCAGCGCGTCGTGACCGCGATGCTGCGGGCCGGTGTCGCGGTCGCGGGCGTCAACGCGATGACCATGGACTACGGCACCGAGCTGTCGGCGGGGAAGACCATGGCCGCGATCGCGAAGGGGTCGCTCAACGCGGTGCACGGCCAGCTCGACGCGCTCTATCGGCGTCAGGGCGAGCGGCTCACCTCGCAGCAGCTGTGGGGCAAGGTCGGCGCCACCCCGATGATCGGGCAGAACGACACGGCCGGAGAGGTGTTCACGCTGGCCGACGCACGGAAGCTCAACGCCTTCGCGACGGAGAACGGCGTCGGGCGGATGTCGATGTGGTCGCTGAACCGCGACCAGAGCTGCAGCGCGAACTATCCGGACACCTCTGTCGTCTCGGATGCCTGCAGCGGCGTCACCCAGCGTGGCGTGAGCTTCGCGTCCACGCTCGGGCGCGGCTTCGGCGGCAAGATCGTCGATGCGGCCGCTGCCGTCGCGAAGCCCACCGCCATTCCGACGCAGGGCGCAACGGCCGACGATCCGGCGACGAGCCCGTACCCGATCTGGAACGATGAGGCCGCCTATGTGGGCGGCTCGAAGGTGGTCTGGCACCACGAGGTCTATGAGGCCAAGTGGTGGACGCAGGGCGATGTGCCGGACGACCCGACGGGCTCTTCGCAGGCGGTGCCGTGGCAGTTGATCGGCCCGGTGCTGCCGGGGGAGACGCCCGCGCCGCAGCCGACCGTGGCCGCCGGGACCTTCCCGACCTGGAGCCCGAGCACGAGCTACACGGCCGGCGCCCACGTGATGCTGAACGGCGTCGCCTACCAGGCGAAGTGGTGGACGAAGGGCGACGACCCGTCGCATCAGTCGGGAGATCCGTCGAGTCCGTCGCCGTGGCAGCCGCTGACGCCGCAGCAGGTGGCGGCGCTGACCGCGGACGCCGGATAGGCGCAGCCGGCGCGGTGCGCATCGACGGCTGACTCCTGCGGCTTCGCACAGGTGCCCACCGGTCAGAAGTCGATGCGCATCACCGCCCGCCGCGCGCTCGGACGGCTCACCTCGGTGAAGCCCGCGGCCTCGAAGACGCTGCGCGCGCCGACGAACAGCTCGCCCCAGCTAAGCCGCTCTCCCGGCGCCGTCACGATCGGGTAGCCCTCGACCGCCCGCGCGCCGCGGCTGCGCGCGAACTCGGCCGCCGCCTTGGTGAGTTCCGACATCAGACCGCGGCCGCGGAAGCCGGCGCGGGTGACGAAGCACGTGACCGCCCAGACATCCGCATCGCCCTTGTCTTCATCGCGGCCCAGCCACGGAATGCGCTGCTTCTGCATGCGCACGTAGTTCACGCGCGGCTCGACGGCGACCCAGCCGGCCGGCTCGCCGTCGAGATACGCGACGAGCCCTGTCGTGGTGCGTGCAGCGGGGTCGTCGCAGTTCGTCTCGGCCCGTTGGCGCTGCCCGAGTTCCTGCCAGGGAAGCTCGCGGTAGTCGCGCGGGCTCACCTTGAACCACTGGCACTGGCACCCGTGTGCGTCGCCCCGGTCGCCGAAGATCGACTGGATGTCGGACCAGCTCGCCTCGTTCGCCGGGACGATGCGTGGGGTCGCGGTGCTCAGCGTCTCTGCCATGACGAAACGGTAGCCCGGGCCACTGACATCGACGCCCGGCGTCGCGGCGAGGTCGGCGCCTTCGGCGACGCGGCCGATTCGTCGGAGGCCGGGGCAGCACGTTATGATGATCAGGTTGTCCGCGCTTCGGCGCAGTCGACAGCGGGCTGTGGCGCAGCTTGGTAGCGCACCTGACTGGGGGATAAGGGGTTTAGGCCTCTTCCGGTCGGCTCGACACAACTGAATATCCACGTCACGGGCTGTGGCGCAGCTTGGTAGCGCACATGACTGGGGGTCATGGGGTCGCAGGTTCAAATCCTGTCAGCCCGACGGAAAAGCCCTGGTGAGAGGTAACTTTCACCAGGGCTTCGTCGTGTCTGGAGGCAGGCTCGTCCCGGTTGGCCTACGGCTGTGTCTAGTCTCCTACGCAGGGCGGCGAGGCTGTCTGCCGATGCGTGGTCGAGGGCTCGGAAGTGGACCAGAAGGTGCCTTTCGAGTGGACCAATCTGCGGGCAGGGCGATGCTCCGGCTCCTCGGTGGAGGGCCGGAGCGGGCTTGGCCGGGCTCACAGGCGGGGGCTGTCGCGTCGAGTCGTCCCCCTTCGTGTCGGCGGTGCGGCGAGGAACTGATTGGCCTGCCGAGCGGCCTCGGCGAGGTGCCGGTGGTCGGGGTGCAGGTAGCCTTTGGTCGTCTCGACGGACTTGTGCCCGAGGATCTCTTGGAGGACGTGGAGCGGGACGCCCGCGTCTGCCATCCAGGTCGCCCCGGTGTGACGCAGGCCATGCCGGGTCAGGTTCTCGAGCCCGAGTCCTTTCACGAGATCGTCCCAGTGCGTCGCGTCCCGGATCGTCGCGGTGGTGAGGACGCCGCCGCGCGGCCCGCGCAGCAACGGCTGGTCGGGCTCTTTGCCCTCGGTGAGGCGTTCCAGGATGGGCTTAAGCGCGTCGAGGATCGGCACAGGCCGGCCCCGGCGCCCCTTGGTCTGCTTGACGACGAGCCCGCCCTTGCCGGGGTAGTGCTGCCGCTCGATCCAGACGATGCGGTTCCGCCAGTCCACGTCCCCGACGTTCAGCCCGGCGACCTCGGAGCCACGCGCTGCGAGGAGCGCGGCGAGCATGACGTGGTCCGAGTAGGACTGGTGCACCTTGGCGCAGGCGTCTGCCAGCTTGGTGAGCGTCGCGAGGTCAGGGATCGCGTACTGACGAAGCGAGCCGGTGGTCTGCGTGACATGGTGGCCGAGCTTGCGGCGCGCTCGATGCTTGGCGGGATTGATGGAGATGAGGTCGTCGCGCACCGCCTCGTCGAGGACTCGCACGAGCGGGGCGATGGAGTTCTTGATTGTGGACGGCGAGTGCTGTGTCTCCCACTGGTCGATCGTGCGGTCGATCATGCCAGCCGTGAGCTTGGCGACCTGGATGTGTCCGAGCGCGGGAAGGACGCGTAGCCGCAGCCCGATGTCGTAGTTCTCGGCGGTGGAGGTCGGATCGAGACCGCGCTTCCACCTGTCGCCGATGGATTCGGCATACACCGCGAGGGTCGCGGTGGTGTCGTTGCCGGTCTCGGTCGCCTTGCGCATCTGGTCGAAGAACTCCTCGACCTCCTCGGCAGTGCGCACATGGCTCACTCTCCCGACGCGCTTCTTGGTCGACGGGTCGGTCCAGCGCACGCGGGCGCGGAACCCGTCGACGCGACGTTCGACATCGGTGGTCAGCTTCACGCCTACTGGCGGCATCCGGTGATTGCGCGGATCAGCCATGAGCCGTCTCCTGCTTGCAGACCCACTCACGCACGGTGGCCGGGTTATAGCGGTAGACGCCGCCGACCTGAACGAATGGCGGCCCGACCTTCTCGCGTCGCCATCGCGAGAGGGTGGCTTGGGACACGTTCAGGAACTCGGCGACATCACGCGGGCACCACAGGGGCTCGACAGGCCCGATGCTGCGTTCATTCGGCAGGCTGGTCGTCGTCATCGAACATCTCGCCGGTCTCGGGATCGGCGCCGAGGCTCGCGTAGAAGGCGTCCTCGGCGGCCTGGCGGCGCGCAACATCGGCTTCGACGAAGGCACGGAAGTCCTCGGCGCGATCCGGGATCACGATGTCCTCGACGGGGTCGGCGGGTTCTTCGCCCGGCCAAGCTGTCTGCCGGGTGGGCCGATCTCGGTCCAGGCGGGTTCCGCTGGCGGCGACCCAGTCGCGCAGACGCTGGCGGGTCTCTGCGAAGTCGCGGTGCCAGCCGGACGGCGCCGATCCGTTCTGCTCCGGGTCGTACGCGCACAGCCAGTGCAGGTGCAGAGCGGAGAGCTCCCAGACCAGCTCGGGGTGGCGGTGCCAGAAGGGTGGGATGACGCTGGCGGGCAGCCCGTAGGTGTGCCGCAGCCACGTCACCCACTTGTCGAGCTCGGCCCACTCGTCGCGTGCCTCGTCGGCGGTGAGCAGGTTCCAGTTCACCGGATGCGGTGGCTCCGCCACGAAGCCGACGTCGAGGCGCATCTGCTCCTCGCTCTCGTCGTCATCGAGGGGCGTCGGCTCCGGCTCTTCCAGCTCGGGAATCGCATGCCTCTCGGTCATCTTGCTCCGTCACATGCCCAGCGCTGGCGCCGCCGGGGCGGCGGCCGAGCGACGCGGCTGCGGCTGTTGCGGCGCATCGAGCCGAGCCGACTGCGACGGAGCCTCCTGCTCGACGGAGCGCTGCGAGCGTGCGCGGGTGACCTCATAACTGGTGCGGGCGAGGTCGTGGCCGACCTTCTTGGCGACGAACTCCTCGCCCTGCACGGTCTCGCCGTCCCGCTCGTACTCGTACGGGTGCGTGTAGCCCTCGGCGACGAAGCTGTCGCCCTTGGCGAACCGCTCCTGGGCCCGCTCAGCGGTCGCGCGGTAGGCAACGAGGTCATGGAAGGTCGGATCAAGCTCGGTGAACGTGCCGTCCGGCTCCTTGCGGTAATGCTCCTGCCCGACCCGCGCGTAGAACCTCGCCTCGCCTCTGGTGGTGTAGCTCAACTGCGGGTCCGAGGCGATGAACCCCGAGAACGACTCCTGCGTACGAATCGCCATGACGAATGCCCTCCTGACATCGATGGGCGGCCCCACGGCCGGGGCCGCCCTTGTGTCAGGCAGGTGCGCCCGGCTCCTCCAGCGGACGGCGTTGCAGCAGCGCTTCGATGCCGGCCCGGTCCGCGCGCAGTGCCTTCGCGTCGGGCCGGTCGGTCCAGGTCCTCATCCGCGTGACGATGGGCGGTGCGGAGCGCAGCAGGACAAGCGCGGTCCCGAACGGCAGGGTGCGGATCGTGTCGGGCGGCATGATCGGCACGCGGCGGATCGACCTCTGCGCGGTGCGGGAGCCGTGGTCGCCGACTGTGGTGGAGTCGGTCACCTCGTCGCGTTCACCGATGAGCGCGGTCAGGTCGTGCAGGTCCTTCGAGTTCGAGGCTCCGCCGAGGACGATCTTGACGATGGAGGCGTCCCAGATCGCGCCAGCCGCGTTCTCCGACCACTTCTCCCGCGCCTGCGCGAGCGACTGCAACACCGGGATCGTCGTGATTCCGGTGCCGCCGCCTTCGGCCATCAACGTCGGCAGTGACGGCAACGGGGCGAGGTTGCCGACCTCATCGAGGGCGAGCAGCAGCGGCGGGTCGAGTCGCGCGCCGGGGCTGCGGGCGGCGACGCGGCGGGCGGCTTCCACGACGTCCTCCACGAACGCCGCCACCAGCGCCGCGCTGTTGTTGGCGCCCGCGCCGGTCGCGAGCAGATAGAGCGTGCCCTTGGCGCGCAGGAACGCTTCGGGGTCGAAGTCCTCACCTTTGCGCGGCGACACGGCATCGAGCACGCGCGGGTCCGCGAGTGCGGCCAGGGCGAGAGAGACGCCTTGCCAGATGGAGTCTCGGGTTCGCGGGTCGGAGTCGATCATCGCCTGCAACGACTCCGCCCACCCCGTCGCAGCGTGCGGATGAGAGGTCAGGATCGCCACAGCGTCCGCGGCAGCAGACGGATCGAGGGTCCACCGGAACAACTCGCCGGGCGGGCGCCGGTCGAGAGCGGCGGCGTGGAGCAAGGCTTGGAGCGCGGTTCTTGTCTTGCCCTCCCAGAACCCGCCACCTTCGACGCCACCGGCGGAAAGGCCGGTGCCGGCGGCGAGCCCGGTGGCGCGGATCATCGCGGTCAGCGGGTCCTCGCACCCGCGGATGGGCGACCACCTGAGGCCTGCGGGGACGCCTTCGGCCAGATGCTGCGGATCGAACACCGCGACCGGCCCGACCCGTTCACGGGCGCGGAGCGTCGCGGTGAGGTTGTCCGGCCGGGTCGAGGTGGTGACGACCGCGCCGGGCGCGTCCAGGATCGCATTGATGACGATGTGGGCGCCCTTGCCGGAGCGAGGCGGGCCGATCAGCAGGATGGAGTCTTCGACGGACGCCCACACGCTCTTGCCGCGCGAGGTGCCGATCCGGTAGCCGACGTCCTCCGGGCGCGGCCGATCGAGCGATGGCCGGAGATGCCCGGCCCGACGCAGCAGCGCGGGCTCGGACGCGGCCCTCGCGACCTCGGAGCGGGTGGCGATCCCGGCGATGCGGTAGGGGTCGTTCTTGGCCTGTCGGCCGTGCTCGCGGAATAACCGCCACCCCCAGCACCCTGCGCCAGCGGCGGCGAGGATGAGGACGGCGGCGGTGATCCAGTACGCCACGACGTTCAGGCCGGGTGCGCCGAGCGCGGCCGCCGGGTCGCCGGGGTTGAGCAGCACGCCCAACCCTGCCTCGATGCCGCCGGAGGGCTGACCGGTCCCGGTGATCCACGCGGCGACAGAGCCGGCGCCGCGGAGGATGGCGGCGAGCACGGCGGCGCCGATGAGGAGGCCGATACCGAGGTTGCTCAGCTCGTCCCCGAGCGACCCCGCAGGCCGCGGGGCGCTCATCGCGGGTGCCCGATCGTGAGTGTCCCGGAGACGCGACCGAGCAGGATCACCTCTCGGGTCGGGCTCACGGCGAGCTGGTCGGCGGTGAGCAGGCCGCGCATAGTGCCGTCCGGGGCGGCATCGCCGTGGGCGATGACGACGGCGATCGCCACGTCCTCGCCCGGCACGAACCCCTCCCCGTGGAGCGCCACGAGCTCGGGCGTCGCACGTCCGGCCGGCGGCTCAGGTGCGGGTTCGGGTTCTGGTCCGGTGCGGCGGCGTCTGGTCGGGGTGATGATGTCGGTGAACGTGCTGCCGTCCGCTTCGCGCACCTCGACCCGCACCGGCGAGCGGCGCTGTTCGGTGAGCTGGTCGAGGACGGCGGCGAAGTCCTCTCGTCGCCACGGAGGCGCGAACGGCTCCGGCTCATACGGTGCCCCGTCGGCGGTGACCGTCATGCGTCCGTCGTCGGTGATCGTGATGACCACGAGCGGGAGAACGACCGGCACAGCCCCGACCTCGTCACGGTGAACAGACGCGGGCATGATCGTGCGCTTATAGCGGGGCCGGGCCATCACGCCTCACCGCCCGCGGCGGGAACCGTCAGCGAGGCCGACGGTTCGTCATTCTCAGCGGTGAACTTCCCGGTTTCTGTCCCAACTGCCGTGAGCTCGTTCGCGGTGTAAGTCGGTCGCAGTCTCATGTCCATCAGGTGCGCGGGCGAGTACGGCCAGTGCTCCGCGGCTGACGAACGTTCAGGATTAGTGCGAGGAGTTCACGATTCGTGAAGGAATCGCAGGAATGGTGAACCCTCGGCTCGGGCTGGACTATCCGACGTTGAGGGCGGCGAGTTGCTGCGGGGAGCCGGTCACCACGAGCCGCAGGTCCGAGTACTGCTCCTCGATGCGCCAGTCGACGAAGGAGCAGCACGAGCTTTCGGCCTCGACCAGCCCGCGAAGGCGGGCGATGGAGTCCTCGACCTTGGCGTAGTGGATGGTCAGCCGCGTGTCGGTGCGTTCCGTTTCGAGTGCGTAGTCCTCGTCGAATGCCCGCCACTTCTCGATCTGCGCCTTGCCTGCGGTGGGGGTCAGGGTGCAGGCGATGGGCAGGCCGTTGAGCGGGCCGATGTGGGTCACGGGGTGACCTCCTCGTGGTCGTCGTGGTCGAGGTCTTCGAGCACCTCGAAGGGGGATTCGATGTCGCCGCGCCAAGCCTCGATACCCTCACGGATAGCCAGGCCCGCCACCACGAGCGCGGCGATGGAGTCGGCCCACGCCCACCCGAACAGGCCGTTGAGGACGAGCCCGATGAGGACGGTGCCGGAGAGGTAGATGCACAGCAGGAGCTGCTTCGCATCGGCCTGCACGCTCTTGGAGCGCAGCTCCCGGCCGGTGCGAAACTCGAACCAGGCCAGGGCGGGCATCACGATCAGGCTGGCGATCGCGATCCCGATACCGACCGGGCTGTGCTCGGGGGCGCGGACGCCGGTGAGGGCGAGGATCGCATCGACGGCGACGTAGGCGGCCAGGGCGAAGAACGCGACCCCGATCACCCGGACGGTCGCCTTCTCCCACTGCTCCGGATCTTTGCGGGTGAACTGCCAGGCGATCGCGGCGGCAGAGGCGACCTCGATCACCGAGTCCAGACCGAACCCGATCAGCGCCGCAGACGACGCAACCGCGCCGGCCGAGAGCGCAATGACAGCCTCGATGACATTCCAGGTGATCGTGAAGAAGACGATGAACCGCACCCGCCGGTGCAGCTGGGCGCGGCGCTCGTCGGTCAGGGCCGGCGCGCTCATCAGGCGGTGGCCTCGGTGTCGCAGCAGCCGGGCACGCTGCAGGCCGGGTCCAGGCACGGCGCGCTCTCGTCGACGGCGAGCGTCACATCCACCAGCGCGACGAGCGCCGCCGTCAGGTGTGGGTCGGCGATCTCGTACCGAGTCTGCCGACCCTCGGGCTCGGCAACCACGATCCCGCAACCACGCAGACACGACAGGTGGTTCGACACGTTCGTACGGGTCAGGTCCAGGTCGCGGGCGAGCTTCGCCGGATACCCCGGCTGCTCCAGCAGCGACAGCAGGATGCGCGAGCGGGTCGGGTCGGCCATCGCCCGGCCGAGCCGGTTCATCACGTCTACCCGAGAAGCAATAGTCAGCACACACTGACTATACAGCAACCAGTGACCTATTCGAAGGCTGAGAGGATAAGACCCATGCGCACGGCAGTGGAATGGATGGAGCGGTGGCAAGTGCCGCTCTACCTCGCCGCGCTCGTCCTCGGCGCCGCGGTCGGCCTGCTGATCCCCGCGGTCGCGCATCCCGCGGAGCTGGCGATCAACCCCGTGCTCGGGCTGCTGCTCTACGCCACGTTCCTCGGGGTGCCGTTCGCCAAGATCGGGCAGGCGTTCCGCGACCGGCGCTTCCTCGTCACCGTCCTGGTCGTGAACTTCGTCGCTGTCCCGATCGTCGTCTACGTCCTTTCGCGGATCGTCGCCCACGATCAGGTGCTCCTGATCGGCGTGCTGTTCGTCCTCCTCACACCATGCGTGGACTACGTCATCGTGTTCACCGGCATCGCCGGCGGCGCAAAGGACCGGCTGCTCGCGGCCGCGCCACTGCTGATGCTCGCGCAGATGCTCCTGCTGCCGCTCTACCTCTGGCTGCTCGTCGGAGCCGAGTTCGTCGCCACGGTCGACCTCGCCCCGTTCATCGAGGCGTTCCTGCTGCTCGTCGCCCTGCCCCTCGTCGCCGCGGGGTTCACCCAGCTTGCCGCCGCCCGCACCCGCTGGGGCGTAGCGATCCAGGGCACCGTGCTGGGGGCGATGGTGCCGCTCATGATGCTCACCCTCGCCGTCGTGGTGGCCTCCCAGATCGCCGGCGTCGGACGACAGCTCGGCGCGCTCCTGCTCGCCATCCCCGTCTACATCCTGTTCGCCGCGGTCATGGTCCCGATCGGCGCCGTCGCCGGGAAGGTTGCACGGATCGACGTCCCCGGTCGCCGCGCGATCGTGTTCAGCGGCGTGACCCGCAACTCCCTCGTCGTCCTCCCGCTCGTCCTCGCCCTACCCGCCGCGTTCGACCTTGCTCCGCTCGTCGTTGTCACACAGACCCTCGTCGAGCTCATCGTCATGGTCGTGTTCGTGCGGCTCATCCCGCGACTGCTCCCCGACGACATCGACACCGCGAACTCACGACCTCAGATGCCCTGAAATGGCCCCCCGGCCCGTGGGTTCCCGCCTCAACTGCCTTCAGGATTCGTGAACTTACGGGGTTCTGCGGTCATGCGGCTCGTGGTGTCGAAGGCGCCGAACTCGGCGGGGTGGAGTTGGTGCTGCACGACGAAGGAGCGGTCCTTGATCCGCCACAGCCCCTGCCCGGTCCCCAGGCCGGGAAGCAGCTTCTGCTCAGTACCCGTGAGGCCGAGCGCCCTTGCGGTGGAGCCGAGCTGGTCGGCCTCCTGCCGGTAGACGATCCTGGTCTCCGCGTTCGCGAGCAACGACGACGCGAGCGCGCGCATCGCGGAGCCGGAGTCGCCGACGTTGTCGAGGTCGGAGAGCTTGTGGAAGATCAGCATGTTCGCGATCCCGAAGTGCCGGGCGAGCCGCCACTGGGCGTCCATCCGGCGCAGCAGCGACGGGTAGGCCATCAGGCGCCAGGCTTCGTCGTAGATGACCCATCTCTGGCCGCCTGCCGGGTCGGACAGCGCCGACTCCATCCATGCCGACGAGCACGTCATCAGCACCGAGATGAGTGTCGAATTCTCCGCGACCCGGCTGAGGTCGAGGGACACCATCGGCAGGGACGGGTCGAATCGCACGGTGCTTGGCCCGTCGAACAGGCCTTGCAGGTCGCCGGCCACGAGCCGGCGCAGGGCGTGGCCGACGAGTCTCCCGTCTTCCGCGAGCCGCCCGTCCGTGTCGTCTGCCGAGCTTGGGGAGAGCATGCGGTCGACGACCATCGGCAGGATCGGAACCTCCGCGCTTCGCACGGCCTCTTGGAGAGCGAGGTCGATCGCGGTGTGCTCCAACGGCGTGAGCGCTCGGTCGAGCACGGTCTCCGCGAGCGCTCCGATGAGGTCGCGGCGGCGGGAGGCAACCTGCATCGCCCACTCGCTATCGGACACCGCAGACGGCCGATGACCCTCATCCAACGGATTCAGGCGATTGCGGAGGCCGTGGCCCAGGATGATCGCGCGCCCGCCGACCGCTTCGGCGACGGCGGTGTGCTCGCCCTTCGGGTCGCCGGGAACGTAGACGCGCCGCCCGAACGGGAGCGAGCGCGTGTAGAGCGACTTCGCCAGACTCGACTTACCGGAGCCGACGATGCCGGCGAGGACGACGTTCGGGGCGGTGATGATCCCGCGCCGGTAGAGCACCCACGGGTCGTAGACGAACGACCCGCCCGAGTAGAGGTCCTGCCCGACGAAGATGCCCTCGGGTCCGAGGCCGCCTTCGGCCAGGAACGGATACTGCCCAGCCAACGTCGCACTCGTGTCCTGGTGCTTGGGAAGCCGGAACCTGCCCGGCGTGCGCAGGGCCGCAGGGCCCGGCTCACCCGCGGCGGGCAGGTAGGCCATCGCGCGTCGTTCGGCCTGCTCCGCCTCCCACCGAGCCTTCGCCTCAGCCTTGCGTGTCTCGCGGGCGGTGGTCTCGATGCGGGTCGCCGCTTTCCTGCGGGCCTTGCGGGCACGGCGGCGCTCGCCTTCGGGGCCGACGAGCACAGCGGTATGCAGGCGGCCTTCATCCTGCCCGGTCATAGCGCCAGCCCCCGGCTCTGAGCCGTCGCAGTACCGGGGCGTCGGACGAACCAGTCCGTCTTTTCCTCAGGCGGTGTCGGTCGTCGTTGGATCGCCGCGGCAACGGCGTTGCCGACTGGACGCGGTGGCGGTTTCTGGACGGCAGGGGTCGGGGTGTCGATGCCGAGGAGTGCGGGGTCGGGCAGGGCGCTGTGCTCGCGTAGCAGCGAGACGTGCCCGAGGAATGGGCTGTAGGTGAGGGTGTAGACGTCGCGGGTCGCGACCTTGTCGAGCGTGCCGAGTGGGGGTTCGTCGTAGACGTAGCCGTTCTCGAGCGCGGCCTGCACGGCCTCCTCGCCGTAGTCGAACCCGGCCAGGTGCTCGATCGCCGCATCCGTTCCCTCTCGGCCGATCAGGTCCAGCACCTCATCGGCCTCTGAGCCTTGGAGGAACACGACACTGATCCACCGCGCTCCGGGCGCCTCCGAGGCGGCGGGTGTGGGGTGCCAGGCGATGCGGCCGGAGTGCTGGGAGGCAGCATCCAGCCGCGCTTCCACACTGGCGAGGAGCGTGCCGGCCTGGTGCAGCTCGTCCGCAGCGGCGAGGGCCGACGTCGCACCCGCTGCCTGGCTCCCGGCGTCATCGTGCGCGCGAGCGCGGGAGGCGATGTGAGCGGCGGCGAGCTGGTCGAGCACCTGCCGCAGCGACCGCACGCTGGAGAGCAGGTCGCCGATCACCGGGTAGGTGTCGGCAGGGTCCTCGAACTGGCGGGTCGCGTGGGCAAGGCCCCGCAACGCGGCAGACGCCTCCGTGGCGTCCACGACAGGGTCATCGAAGGTAGGCATGAGCGTTGCTCCTCACAGAAGCGTCGGATGGTTGGTGGGCAGGTGGGCCAGGTCAGACCGACCGGCACAGCGGCAGCGCGGCGGCGGTGAAGGCTTGGGCTTGCTGGCCGACGAGGCGGCGGGTCTCGCAGGAGGCTTGGATCGCGGCCTGCTCGACGGCGGCGACTGCGGCGTCGAGCTCGTCGACGGTCGGCGCGGAGACCGAGACGAGGCCGGAGACGCGCAGGACGCCGTGCCCGGCGGTCAGGTCCGCCTCCTGCTGGAGCACGTCGTCCAGCTCCGCGCTGGTGGCGGCGTCCTCGATCTGCCCGATCTTGCGCCGCTGCGCGGCGTCGCTGATGAGCTCGGTCTTCTTCCTCCGCAGATCCCGCGCGGCCTGGTCCGCCCGCACCGGCGTGTAGTGCAGGGCGAGCGTGCGGAGGATGCCGTTGGACAGCACGAGCGGCGCGAGGAACCCTGGGTAGACCTGCGAGCGGGGCCATTCGCTGATCCACAACACCGCATGGAACGCACTGTCCGACCGCAACCGGTCCCACGTCTCGGTCACCGCCACCGGCCCGGCGGTCGCCAGGTCCCGCCCGAGGTCGCCATGCCGCTCCAGCGCGGGAGCGGCAGCCGGGTCATAGGCGGAACGCAGAATCACGGCGACCTCGCCGGGCGTGAGCCACCCGGTGCTGGTGAGTTCGGCGGCGCGCAGCGCTGTCGTGAGGGTGGTCATCTCCTGG
The DNA here is from genome assembly GCF_039538245.1 of Gryllotalpicola kribbensis. Lineage (NCBI taxonomy): Bacteria > Bacillati > Actinomycetota > Actinomycetes > Micrococcales > Microbacteriaceae > Gryllotalpicola > Gryllotalpicola kribbensis. The sequence continues at coordinate 41,211 of NZ_BAABBX010000007.1, read as the reverse complement.
CGGAGCACTGCGGCGGCGCCGCGCATCCCGCCACCGGAGGTCCTGATCTGCCGGCTTGCGGCTTTCATGTCCAGCGCCAGGCTGATGGTCGTGGCGTGGCGTTCCCCGGCGGGACCGGCACGGTCGATCAGTTCGGCGTAGGTGGTCGCGGCCCAGGAGCCGTCGTCGGTGCCGTGCGTGCGCCACCACTCCGCCAGCCCTGTGCCCGAGTCCGGCAGAGTCCGCTCCGACACCTGGATGCGGGCGATCCTGCCCGAGCGGCATGCAGCGGCCAGGACACGGCCCCAGGCGGAGACGCGGCGCTGCTGCTCACCGGGGTCCAGGAGCACGAACGCGGGGTGGGAGACACCGAGGATGGCGGTGAGGGTCTGCGCGTGCGGGTCGTGGATCATCGCCGCACCCGTCTCGGGATCCTTCCACTCGCGCAGCGGTGCCGCATCGCCGGGCAGGGCGAGCGTCCCGGCGGGGCGGGGTTTGATGACGCGGCGCCGGTAGATGAGCTGCCCGAGGTAGCTGCGGGTCACCCAGCGGGTCACGATGGGCACCCACTCGATCACCTTCCGCCCGCCCGCGGGGATCACCGCGAGCAGTGCGAAGGTCGCCCAGATGGGGGCGGTCCAGGCGAAGGCTATGCCGCCGCCGAGGTAGAGGGAGAAGACGACTGTGAGCACGGCGATGCCGAGGACGATGAGTTGTGGCAGGGACAGGCCGAGCATGATCCCGCGCTTGGTGAGCCGGGAGAACTGCACCGCCGCCAACGGATAGTCACTGTTCATACGCGTGTTCGCAGACATGCGCAGGTCACTCCTTCCCGGTCGGCTTGGATGAGGGTGGAGGCGGCGGGTCCGACCTGCGCCGCGGCGCAGGCGAGGATTCCGCCGAGCCGGTGGACGGCCCGGGAGGCGCCGAGGACGGTCCGGCTGGGGGTGGGGTCGACGGTGCGGGACGAGAGGGCTGGGCGCCTTGCGACGGTGGAACGGGCGGTGGGGATGCCTGGTCCGCGGCCGCACCTGCCTGACTGCCGGCGGCTCCACCCACCGCATTGCCGGCCTTCGGGCCGGCGGTCGCCGCGCCCTTGACTACCGCACCGCCAACGACCACTGCAGCACCCACGGGCCCCGCGGCCGCACCTGCACCCGCTGCTCCGGCCCCTGCGGTCCCGGCTCCCGCTCCGGTCGAGGATGCGGCAGCCCCGGTCCCTCCGGTGCCGGCTCCCGCGCTGGCGGGTGCCGCAGACGAGGTGGGAGGCGGTGCTGAGCCGCCTCCGCTCGGGGGCGGGCCGCCGGAGTCGGTGCCGCTGTCGAGCACCTTCTTGGCCGAGTCCGTCTTCGGCGCGGACGGCACCGGCACGGGCCGGTTCAGCGCCGACTTCGCCTCTTGCTCAGAGCTCATGGCGTGGTACATGTCGAACCCGACGAAGGACAGGAACTTGTAGGTGATGTACGGGGCGAACGCGGCGATGAACATCAGCACGACGCCGGCGATGGGGTCGCTGATGGAGGCGAGGTCGGCCTCGATGGGGGCGGACATCTGCCCGATCGCGACGAGGAAGATCACGACGAGGACGAGCTTGGAGAAGATCAGAGCGATGACGAAGGTCGCCCATTTGGCGAACCAGCCCTTGGTCGCATCCCACGTCGCCCCGGCCAGCGCGACCGGCCCGAACACGATGGCGACCAGCAGCAGCGCTTTGCGGATGAGCAGCGAGAACCACACGATCGCCGCCGCGCTGATAGCGAGTCCGGCGAGGAAGATCGTCAGGATCGCGCCGACACCGGGAGCGGTGATGTTGATGGTGGCCAGCCCGGCGGCGAGGAGCCCGATCTGGGTCCCCATCCCTTCCATCGTGTTGCCGGTGGCCTGCACGATCCCGACCGCGAGCTGATCGGTGACCTCCAGCAGCAGGGCCGTGAGCGTGATGACCACGAAGCTGCCGAGCACGCTCTTAGCGAGCCCGAGCGCGGCACGGGATAGGGCGGTCGGGTCGCGGTGGACGAGCCCGGTGATGAGCTGCAAGCAGAAGAACACGAGCATGATGAACACGGCGACACCGAACAGGACGTTGTAGACGCCTACGTACTCGGCGCTGGTGACGTCGACGACGGTCGTGGTGTCGAGCACGGTCCAGACGGCCTCGAACAGCCACGCGGCAGCGCCGGCCATCGCCTGGCCGAGCCAGTCGAACGGCGCGGCGATCAGCGAGGCGGTGCCCTCGCCCACGGCATCGCACACGCTGGAGACGACCGGGACATCGCAGACGCTCACCGCAGCCACCCCCGCGGCCGGGAGTCATATCGGGTGGTCATCACACGGCCTGCCCGACGCCCCAGAAGAAGTTCACCAGCGTCACCGCGGCGCCGCAGATGATCGCCGCCCCGCAAGACACGAGGACCCCGACCTTCCCGCGCGACGCGAGGTGCGGGTTGGAGCTGTTCGCGCCGAAGCCCCACACGATCGCGCTGATGATGAGCGCGAGGACGGAGAGGATGAGGCCGACCGTCATCACGGCGCCGACGATGATGCGCAGCTGCTCGATACCCGGAAGGCCCGAGCTGTTGGGGTCGATGTCGATCACGGTTGTGCTCCTTTGACTGGTCGAGACGAGTTCTCGACGGTCAGGTGCACCCCGCGACCCCCGCAGGCTTCGGCCTCAAGCCCACGCGCTGCTCGTAGGCTGAAGGGTGTGACCGGTGAGCTGGTGCTTCAGAAGGCGCTGATGCAGGCGGACCGCGGTGACACCTCCGGCGCCGAGGCGACCCTCAGGAGCCTGCTCAGCACGACTCCGGCCGGCGCGCTGCGAGTACGGGCGATGATCGTTCTGGGCGACCTTCTGCATACGCACGACGTGCACGAAGCGCGACGCGTCCTCACCGACGCACTCGCGACCATCGAGCAGCTAGGAGACACGGACGATCTCCTCAATGCCGAGGCCGAACGAGCCAGAGAACTTCTCGCCTCCCAGTGACGACGCCCCTAGAGCTGCGTGCCGACGTCCAACAGGAAGTTGAGCCACGCGACCCCGGCGCCGGCGAGGGCTGCGGCGCCGAGCGAGACGAACAAGCCGATACGCGCCTTGGTCGCCGCCTGGTAGTTGCCGTTGGAGGAGGCGATCGCCCAAGTAATGGCGCAGACGATGAGCATGAGCACGGCGGCGACGAGGACGAACATGAGCAGCGCGCCGACGATCTCGCGAAGGTCTGCTGTGCCGCCGACGCTGCCGAAGTCTGGGAACACGTCCATCACGCACCCCCTCCTGCCGTGCAGAAAGCGGATGTGGCGTCGCCGCCCGTGATGCCTTCGGCGCCGTGGCTGGTGAGCCAGGCGTCGGAGTCCACCGGGTCGGCTCCTGCGCCGCCGGGGTGGATTTGCAGGTGCAGGTGTGGTCCGGTGGAGTGGCCGGAGGAGCCGACGTCTCCGATGTGCTGGCCTGCGGTCACGGTGTCGCCTTCTGCGACGTGGATGCCGTGCGCCCACATGTGCACATACATGGACGCGACCCGCTGGCCCCGGACGGTGTGCTCGATGACGATGACCCCGCCGCCGGCGTCGGTGTAGTTCGCTCGCATCACGACGCCATCTGCGACGGCGTAGATCGGAGTGCCGTCCGCGGCGGCGAAGTCGGAGCCAGCGTGGAATCGGCGTTCGCCGGTGATCGGGTCGCTGCGCCATCCGAACGGGCTGGTCCGCACCCAGGTGCCCTCGGGGAGCGGGAACACGATCCTGGTCGTCTCGGGCACCACCGGCGTCCCGCCCGGCCCGCCATCGGAGGGAGCTGGGCGTGTGAGTGCGGCGAGGATCGCTTCGGCGACCGGCTGGTAGTTCTGATACCGGTCGGGGTAGGCGCTGACCTCGACCGCCTGCGCGGCTTCGCCGGGGTCCATCTGCTGCCAGCCGGGGATGTCGAGCAGGCCCCGCGGCGACGGGTAGTTCGGGCCCGTGGGGCCTCCGTAGAACGCCCGTGCCTGGTAGGTGGGGTCCATGAGCTCGGCGACGGTTCCCCACCCGCTGGCCGGGCGCATCTGGAACAGTCCGAGCGAGTCGTGATCCGAACCCTCGCCGTCGTTGGGGTACTCCGCCGACTCGGGGTAGGCGCTGGTGTTGGCGAGCATCCGCAGGGTCGACTCGGTGAGCGCGGCCATGAGCGCGATCAGCACCCCTTCGCGGCCGACGCCGGTGGTCTGTCCGCCGACGGTGATGATCGTCGCGGCGTGGGTGAGCTGTTGCCGGTTCAGCGTGACTGTCTCCCCGTTACGGGTGGTGGCGGTCAGCGAGTCCGGGATCGGGCCAAGCGTCAGTGAACCCGGGGTGCAGACGGCGGCGGTCGCAGGCGTGCCGCCGAGCGTGGCGACGCCCAGCAGGACCGTGGAAGGCCCGAGCAGCAGGGTGAGGGCGAGGAGCGCGAGCTTCTTCACGACAGGTCACCCCGGTTCAGTGCAGCGGGTTGTCGAGCTGCGAGAGCCGCAGCACCTCGCACTCGCCCGAGCCGGCACCGCGACTGGGCGTGGGTGGGGTGCAGACGAGGAACACGGTGAAGGAGACCGGGCGGGATGCCTCGACGGGGTCGGTGCCCCAGACGCCTTCCCTGTGCCGTGTTCCCTCGATCGTGTAGGCGACTGCACCAGCCGGTATCTGACCGGGGGCGGCCTGGTCGACGGCGGTCTCCCACGCTTCCGGGACGAACACCTCGTCGATGGTCAGCCACTGGCGAGTCGCGTAGGTGCGCAGCTGCACCCACGCATCGTTCGTCGGCAGATAGGCCCGCACGTCACCGACGAAAGCGTCGGCCTCGCTGCCATGCGCGGCATCCGCGAGCACCTGCGCATAGTTCGACGGCATGTGCCCCGTTGTCGTGTCCCAGGTGAACAGCGCCCGCGCGACCGCTTGGGCGAACGCCTCCGGCCCGAGGCTCTGACTTAGAGGCTCCAGCTCTGCGCCGGGAGTCGCACTCGGAGTCACCGGAGCGGTCGTGGAAGGCCGCTCGCTCGGCGTCGGCTCAGTCGGAGCGGCGGGGCCGCGAACGAGCCCGTAGATGCCGACCCCGACGAGCATCAGCAGGACAAGGCCGCCAGCGGTGGCGGCGATCAGCAGACGACGACGGCGACGGTCATCAGACATGGCGGGGTCCATGAGCACGGGTCCTTCCCGGACGGCAACAACGGATGCGTGGTTGCCAGGAAGGTGCGCGACCCGTCACCGGGTTCAGGCGATGTGCTCGGCCCGGTCCTGCCGTGCCGCCCGTGCGGCGTCGGCGAACGCGACGGTCCCGGCGATGGTCTCCTCGAACCGCGCCCACTGCTCGGCGGTGAGCGCGGGGCCGATGTCGGCGGGGTCGTAGTGGGTCCACCATTCGGCCATGTCGTCCCAGGTGGCCAGGAACGCGGTCAGCGGGAACGGCACCGGCTCCCCGGTGTTCACCGCCGTCAGCGCGGGCCGAGCCGGCTTCTTCTTCCCGGCGGCCTTGGCGGCTTTGACGCGGGCGAGCGCGGCCTGCGCTAGCTGCTCCAGCTCCGCCGCCCTCGCCTCCTGCTCTGCGGCCCGCACCGTGCCGGCTTCGAGCCGGGCCTGCTCGCGCACCTCGACGGGCTGGGTGGGGTCGGCGGCGAGCTGGTCGAGCTCCGCCAGCGACAGCTCAGCGTTCACGCGCAGGTGCGAGGGGTAGACCTTCCCGCCGGCCCGCAACCGTGCGACCTCCTCGGCCGCCTGTTGGCGCACCGAGGCGGGCTGGGACTCGTCAGCGGCCAGGGCTTCGATGCGGCCGATGCGCTCCAGCGTCTTGTGGGAGTCGCGGCCGGTGACCATGATCGCCGCCTGCGAGCGGGACTTGCCGTGCTCGAACTGCGGTGGTGGCAACTTGCCACCACCGTCCTCTCCGTCGTCGTCGGTGGCACGGAAGCGGGTGGCCTCCTGGCGGCGGGCGGCGTCCTCAGCGAGCAGGGCCTTGAGTTCGCGGTAGAGGGCGGCGGCTTCGAGCTGGGTCAGCGGCTTATGCAGGACGTTCTCATCTTGTTCGGCGAGGAGTTCCCCGAGCCGGTCGGAGATCCCGGACCTGACCCAGACGTTCACGGTCTTGATGCCCAGCAGTTTTAGCGCCGCGAGGCGCCGCGCGCCGCAGATCAGGTGCCCGTCGAGGGTGATCGTGATGGGCTGGAGCAGCCCGTTGCGGCGGATCGACTCCACCAAGGGCGTGAGGTCGCCGTGATCTTGCCGGTGTCGGCGCCCAACGATGACGGAGTCGACCGCGCGCTCCAGCTCTATGTGACCAGCCGGCACCGTGCTCACGATTCCTCGCCCCCTACCAGGCGCGGCGCAGCGAGCCCTGCCGCGATCACCAGGTCGTCATCGGTGAGGAGGGCGCGCAGGGGCTGGCCGATCAGGAGCCGCACGAGCATCCCACGCCCTGTGTTCGTGTGCGCGAGGGTCGGGTCGGGGGTGCCGAGCACGATCCGCAGCAGCGCCGTCCACGACGCACCCGGAAGATCAAGGAGGGCACGGGCCTGCCGATCACGGCGCAGCACCTCGAACGCCGACGCCCGCGACGGCGACTCCGCCAACCTGGTGGTGATGTACTCGACCGCAGCCCGGGCTGTCGAGGGTTCCCAGCCGACCCACGAGAGGAACGCAATCGTGTCCTCGATCGCGGCGGTGACGTTCATCGCACGCTCCCGCACCGGACGCTCCGCGTCCTCGTCGGTGTCGGTGAAGGGGTCGAAGCAGAACGCCGGGTGGTAGTCGGGCAGCGGGTTCTCGCGGTCGCTGAACCGTTCGGCGTCGTGGAACACCGAATACTTCAGGCGACGGGCCTGATGGACGGAGCACAGCAGCCCGTTGCCGCGTTCCTCGGCGGTGCAGGTCACCTGCACCGCCCGCGTCACCACCGCCCACGGGTCATCCGCCCGCCGGGTCGCCGCTCCCCGCATCGCCTCGAACGCAGCCGATGCCGCTTCCCACGGGTCGAGGTCGTGCTTGCGGGCGAGAGCGGCGTACTTGTCCGCGGCATGCTCCATCAGCGCCGCCGCCTCCGGGTCACGCTGCCACGCCTCACGGCCCGCCTGATGGAGTCGGTTGAGCAGGGCGCGCAGCGCCTCGGAGTCCTCGAAACGATTCCGCCTGTCACGGTCTGATGCAGTCTGCATGGGAGCACCTCCTGACAGGCAGGTGCACACACGCTCCCCAGCAGGCGTGCTCAGACGATGGCTGGGGGCGTGCCTGGCGGTTACCCGAGCCCGATCCCAGAGCGCGACACCCACGAGAACCGCTCCCCGCCACCACGACCGAACGCGGTCACCGGCGGCAGCTTCCGCGCCCGCTCGCTCACGAACCGCGCCCCCGACCGCGCCCCGTCACGCGTCGCCCGGTACGCATGGCCCGGCGCCCTGCGGGCGCGGCGGGCGAGCTCGGCCTGAAAATCGATGCCCCGCCCCGCTATCCGCGCCGAGCGCGACGCCATGAGGTCGGTCGGACGCATCCACTCCACACCAGCCCGGGTCTTCTTCGCCGCGTCCTTCGCCGCCGAGTCTTTGGTCAGTGACGGGTCGCGGTGCCGGGCCAGCGCCGACGCCTCGCCTTCACGCCGCGTCTCATCGGCACGTTCGGTGTTGTGCTCGACCGGGCCGTGTCCGCTCGTCGCGGTGGACACGATGGTCGTCTTCTGGTGGTCGTTCATGGTTGCTCCTCATCGCGATCAGCGGTCGCGGTCAGTTCGGGGCGTGCGAACCATCGGCCCACGGTGGAGGGGTGCACGCCCAAGTGCCGGGCGATCGCCTTGTTCGACCAGCCCTCCTCATCCCGCAACCGCACCGCCACCTCCCACGCGGGTGTCTGCTCCGGCGCCGGCGCGGGGATGACGGCCTGCGGCTCGGACAGACCGCTCTCCGGCGTCGGCTCGTCCTCGTCGGCGAGCGGCGGCGTGGCGGGCTCGGAGGCTGGGCGGGTGAGGATGACGGTGAGGTGCGTGATCGCCAGCAGCACCAGCGGCGGCACCGCCGCCACCGACGCCGCCAGCACCCCGGGCACATCGGCGTCAGCGGCGACGACGGCATGGATCGCATTCGCCGTCACCGACACCAGCGCGCCCGCAGCGAGCAGCACCCACGGATACCAAGCTGACCGCTGCCGAGCGAGCGCGACAACAGCGACGGTTGCGACGACGATGATCCCGTCCACGATCAGCGGCCACGCCCACGCCTGCCCTGCCTCGATCCCGGAACGCCGGGCAAGGTCCGCCAGGGCGGTGAAGGAGAGCCAGAACGCACCTGCGGCGATGAACACCGTCCCGGCGACCGCCGTCGCCACCGCGATCCGGCCACCCCGCGACCGCACAGGTGCCTGCGCCTGCGGGTTCATGAGAGCACCTGCCCTGCAAGACGCGGCACGCACCGCAGGTCATCGTCCCGTACCGCGCTGGATGGTGCGGGTTGGACGTGGGTGGTGCGGTAGGCGGAGCGGATCGTCGTGACGACCTCCCGCGGCGGCAACCCGATCCGCTCACCCGCCGGGGCGAGGGCATCGACCATCTCCGGCAGCGACAGGCCCGCCTCGGCGAGGCGGCAGGAGGCCCAGAACAGGCCACGGTTGCGTTCGCCTTCCGTGCGCATGCCCACCCAGTCGGCCAGCCGCTTCGCGTCCTCCGAACGAACAGGGCCCCGCGCCCGATGCGCGACGGGCTCGGGACGCGGATCGAGGAACTCCCGCAGCGCCGCCGCATCCACCGGGCGCGGCTCCCGGTCACCGCCTGCCGTGAGCGAGTACCCGGCCGGGCCGCGGAAGGTCGTGACGGTGGAGGGCGGCACGATGATGTACCCGCCGGTGCCGCGGAAGTCGACACGCGCCGCGGCGGCCTGCCATGACGGCTGCGGCAGGTCGGGGTCGGCCGGGTAGTAGAAGTGCGCGCCACCGGACGGCGTGCGCACCACCGCCACCCACCCGTCCACGAGCCCCGCCCGGCGGGCACGGCCGAAGGCATCGAACCCGTTCCCGTCCGGCTTGCTGTCCACGTCCACAACATCGACCCCGGACGCGGTGCCGGTGGGGATGCCGATGTTCGCGGACGGCCAGCGATGCCACCACGACGCCACCTGCGCCAGGTCAACGCTCGCCTCATGGAACCCATGCCGGGTCAGCGGACGCTTCCCACCCGGAACGCACGGGAACACCGGCACGCCCGCCGCCGCGAGCCGTGCGGCGGCTTGCGGAAGCGGGAGCCCGCTGAGGGAGGCGAGGACGCTGGCGACGCTCATCACAGCTCCCTCACCACGGCATCCGCCGCACGCGAGGAACGCGCCGGTTCGACCAGCGCTGGAACTGCCCGCTCCGCCCCGGACCCTCGCGACGGCGCGGCAGACTCACGGGCCAGGCCGGGCGGGTCGCCGGTGCCGACCTGGACGGTGTCGAGGGCATCGAGGATCGCCCCTGCGGTCTTGCGGACGCGTTCACCGGTGGCCTGCACGACCTCGGCCGGGTCCTTGTCTTTCACCGTGCCCGCCCACCCGGAGACATACGGGATCGTGTAGGAGGTGGTGTCCATGCCGTGCGCGGCACCGATCATCAACGCCACCGACTCCGCCTCGACCTCACCGATCCCGCGATGCCCCGTCGCATCCGGGTTGTCCGGGCCGTGCAGCTTCACATGCGCAAGTTCGTGCGCGAGCGTCTTCACCTGCGCGGCGTCATCCATGTTCGTCCGCACCGCGACCGTGCGGTTCGTGTAGTCCGTGACGCCGTTCGCGCCACGAATCTCCCGCTCGTCCGCGACGCGCACCACAGTGAACCCCTCAGCCTTCACCAGGGAGGCAAGCCCCGCCCACAGCCCTTCGGGCGCCTCGCCTTCCAGGAGCATCGGGGCAGGGCGCTCGGGCACGGGATCACCGCTGGTCTGCGACACATCCCAGACGTAGGCGGGCTTCGCGCCGACCATCCGGGAACGCACCACCTCGCCGGGCTTCGGCTTCTCGAACCGGCCCAGCCGCCGCCACGACTCAGGATCAGCCGGATTACTCGACGCGAACCGGCCTGTCACCGGCGCGAAGATCACATACCCCGGCTGACCCCGCTCCACCTGACGGCCCAGCGTCTGCCACTGCTTGTAGCCGGCGACATAGGACGGCTCTGGCGAGGTGACGCGGCCCTGCTCGTAGGCATCGAGATGCTGAGCGAAGATCAGCAGCGTGTTGCGGAATGACCGCGCCCGGAACCGGGCAGCGAACTCCAGCGCACGCTTCCAGTCCTCACCCGACACGAGCAGGTCGACCGCAGCCGTCAACCGCTCATGGAGTTCTTCGAGCTTCGCATCCCGCGCAGCCCGCGCCTCCTCGTTCATTGCCACCACAGACCTCCTCCCGGCAACGGGTCACCAGGCGGACGAGACGACCCGTCGTGAACATCAGGTGCGTCAGGGAACTCAGAAGGACCAGGCGGACGACGGCCAGGCGGTGCGACCGCCAGAATCCACACTGAAACCGACGTGTCTGTCCCGTCCTAACGCTGCTCGGCGGACACGCGGGAGACCCCGGGAGGGAAGAGGGTTCGCGTCACGCAGAACGCGGTCGTTCTGGCGAGTCTCTTGAGACGTGCGGTCAGCCGACTGCCGAGTTCAACGGCGCGGCGCTGCTCTCGACGTGCATGGACAGGGCAGTGCGGTACTGCGACGGGGTAACGCCGAATCGTTGACGGAACCATCGCGAGGCTACCCGTGGATCACTCCAGCCCACCGCTTGAGACGCGCATGCGAGCGACATGTCGGTCTCTTCGATAAGCCGGGTGAACTCAGTGACGCGAACCTCCGTGAGAAATCGCATCGGAGGTGCGCCCGCGTACCGGGCGAACAAACGAGTCAGATGTGTGCGAGACAGTGCGACCTCCCGCGCCAGCGATGACACCGTCCAAGGCTCGGCGAGCCTGGCACGTAGCACGTGAACTGCTTTCCCGATATGCCCGATCAGCACTGGGTCGGTCAGGCGACCCTCCACAGGGTGCCACGCATCCACGAGACCTTCTGATCGGGCGTCCGGGGCGAGGAAGACAGGCGCTACCGCCGCAACCCACTGCGCGACCAACTCGATCGTGCGTGCCGTCACCAACTCCAACGGCTGACGATTCGTATCAAGCAAGCTGAGCTGCCGCCAAATCGGCTCCAGCGCGCGTAAACGCTCTTCCCCGACATGCAGTACCAGCGGCGTGCCATCCCAATCATCAGGATGAAGACCAGGAACGAGGCGCTGCTTGATCGGCAGAAAGCATTCCATCTGCCTTCGCCACAGTGCGTCGTCGGCATACACCGTCCAGGCCCGCACCTCAGGCTTCGGAACCAACTGACACCACCTGCCAGCCCCGACCGCGACCGCAGAACCCGCTGACAGGAGCACGCTGCGTTCTTTCGTCCGGATCTCGCACACGCCATCGACGACATTGACGATCTTCGCGAACGGAAACACTGCACGCGCGGTCGGCAACCGGCGCACCACCTCGATCGCGGTGATTCGCATCGGCAAGTCACCTCGCAGAGGCGCGCTTTCCTGTGGACCAACCTGCGTCGATCGCACGTGCGCTATGCACGGCGCCAACGTGTCTCGAGCAGGATCGTGAGATTCCGCCGTGATCCTCTCCTCTCTGAACCGTGCCTACCTCGTATGCCTCTTGGTCGCGGCACAGTCGCGGGTTCTTCATGCTGGAGATGCAGAGGAACCTCGCGGGAGTGTCGCCTGCGCACCGAAACCGTTCTACGGCGGCGCCAAGCACGTGAGAGACCCGACACGGAACGTGACGCTACGTAATGTCGCATCGGGCAACGCTCGAACGTCCATTCGTTGACGCAGGTTCACTCCACAGGAGCCGATGAAACCTCTCGTGCCCTGGGCGCTGGAGGGGGCGGTGAGGCGGTTCATCGGCTGATGGCGATAGCCTCCGCTCTTCGCGTCGATGCCGACCAGTAGCCTAAACATGTTAGGGTAAATCCTAACAAAGGAAGGTGATGAAGTGAATCGTGTGCGACTCACGGCGGAGCGCCTCGTGGAGGACGCGTGTCGTCTTGCGGATGAGCAGGGACTGGAGCGCGTCACAATGTCTGCTCTTGCCCGACGGGCCGGGGTGCAGACCGCGAGTCTGTACACGCACGTTCGCAGTTTGCGGGATCTGCAGACGCGCATGACACTGCAGGCGCTTTCTGAGCTTTCTGACCGGTTGTCCGTGGCGCTGTCGGGCCGGTCGGGGCGTGACGCGTTGACGGCCTTGGCAGCCACGTATCGGTCATATGCGGCGGATCATCCTGGACGGTATGAGGCTGCGCACCTGCGGTTGGATTCGCCGACTGCGCGTTCGAGTGATGGCCCGCGGCATGTGCAGCTGACTGCGGCGGTACTGAGGGGATACGAGGTTCCGGAAGAGGAGCAGGTGCATGCCGTCCGGTTCATCGGTGCAACTATCCACGGATACATCGACCTGCAGCGATCGGGTGCGTTCGCGCACTCGCAGCCCGACCCTGAGGTCAGCTGGCAACGCTGCATCGACGCGTTGCACCAGCTACTGAGTCACTGGCCAACACATCTAGATGAACGTGAAGGAGGATCTGATGGAGATCACAGCTGAACTTGTTCGTGGTGCTGTCGAGATCGAGCGCACCGAGACCGGGGTTCGTCCGCATCGTCTGCCTGAATGGGCTCGACGTCAAGCAGACGCGCAACTCGAGCGGGTCGAAGCGCAGCCCGCGGGAGTACGAATCGTTTTTCGATCTGCCGCGACACGCGTGACACTTGCGGCTCGCGCTGAACGTTTCGGTTACGTCGGCGTTCCGCTGCGTGCGCCGGGCGTGTTCGATGTACTCGTCGACGGGGAACTCGTCGCCTCGGCCTCGCTTTCGAGCGCGGTTCAGATCCTTCGTGACCTCACCACTGGCGAGATCACCCGCTCAGAGGCCGAGCCGGAAGAGCTGACCTTTGAGCTCGGCGTGTCCGGTGGCGTGGAACGTCTAGTCGAGATATGGCTGCCGTATTCGGAGTCAGTCGAACTGATCTCCATTGACGCAGATGAGCCGCTCGCTCCGGCGCACCGGCCAGCTCCAACATGGGTTCATTACGGGTCCTCGATCAGCCAGGGATCTAACGCAGCCAGCGCGGCCACCATCTGGACGGCGGTTGCCGCGCGTCTCGGAGGCGTAGAACTCACGAACCTGGGCTTCGGTGGCAGTGCCCTACTGGACCCGTTCGTCGCACGAACGATACGGGATCTGCCCGCCGACTTGATCTCCGTGAAAGTGGGGATCAACATCGTCAACGCGGATCTCATGCGCCGTCGCGCTTTCGCCCCGGCACTCCATGGCTTCCTCGACGTGATCCGGGACGGTCACCCCGACACGCCTTTGCTGCTGGTCACCCCGCTGTGGAGCCCGATCTTCGAACACACACCCGGGCCCGGAGCGTTCGACCCTGACGCGCTCTCCCGGGGAGAGACGAGATTCGTCGCTGCCGGCGACCCAGCGGAGGTCCGAAGTGGAAAGCTTGATCTCGCCACGATCCGCGCTGACATCGACCGGGTAGTTCACGACCGTTCCGCGTCCGACCCGAACCTTTTCCAACTCGACGGAATGGCCCTCTACGGGGCGAGCGATGCACAGTCACATCCACTCCCAGACGACCTCCACCCTGATGCGGCCACCCACCGGCTTCTCGGGGAGAGGTTCGCCGAGGAGGTTTTCGGCGTTGAGGGGGCGATCCCCACCACAAGGTGACAGTGACTGCGTTGATCTAGTCGTTGCGTTGAGCGAGCCAGATCCCCAGCCTTCGTAGAGGATTCGACGAGCTGACTGATGCGTCGCGGCCGTCTGATGCCTCTCGTACGGCGCGCGCCCGTCGTGACCATGCCGTCGACCGGCTGATCCTGCCCCCGGCGCAGGCCGAGCTACACGTCCTCGTCGAGGATGTGCCGATCGAGTTGCTGGGGGGAGGCGGAGCGGGCGGCGAGGAGTCCGCCGATGCCGGGGATGAGGGAGAGCACCCAGACGATGTGTCGGTCACCGCGGACGAGGATCGCGGTGATGACGGTGGCCATGTACGCCAGGCCGTGCAGCGGCCCCAGAATCTGCGAGATCGCGGGTGCATGCACGGTGAGCATGTTGGCGAGCATGAGGATGAGGGTGACCAGTTCGGCCGTCCCCGCGATCTGGAGCATGCGGCGTGGACTCATAGCCCGACTCCCGTGGTCGATCCCGGCCGGTAGATCATGAGGACGACGACGATGGCCCACACCACGTTGAAGATCCCGGTGACCATGCTCAGGCTCCCCGGGATCCGGTCGAGCGAGGGCTGGGCCGGATCGGCTGCGTCGGGGTCGAGAGCGCGGACGAGGCGTGACTGTCTGGGCAGGATGAAGGCGATGAGCAGGACCGCGGCGATCGCGGTGAGGATCATCGACGCGATCAGCCACGCGTCGCCGAGGACGCCGATGCTCGCCGCTGTGGCCAGCCCGAACACGGGCACCAGGACGGCGATCACGCTGTAGACGCGGGTGACGCGGTGCAGGATGCGTGCCACCGCGGCCTTTCGGGGATCGTCCGGGCCCGTCGCAGACGGCGATGAGGACGTCGTCGCCGCCCCGGTTCTTCAGCTCGGTGAACACCTGCAGCCAGAACCGTGTTCCCTCACCGCCGTCGCCGGCCCAGATGCCGAGGATCTCCCGCTCCCCGTTCGTCGTGACGCCCATCACGACATAGAACGGGGTGTTGCGGACCTGCCCGTCACGGACTTTCACGACGATCGCGTCGACGAAGATCACCGGATAGAGGGGATCCAACGGGCGCGAGGACCACTCGGTGAGCTCCCCGGCGACCTTCTCGGTGATCCGGCTGATCGTGTCTTTCGAGACCTTCGCCCCATAGACCTCGTCGAAGTGCGAGGCGATCTCCCCGGTCGTCAACCCACGGGCGGTCAGCGACAGCACGATCTGGTCGATCCCGTCGAGGCGGCGCTTCCGTTTCGGGACGATCACCGGCTCGAATGACCCGTCACGATCACGAGGCACCTCGATCTCGACCGGGCCGATCTCGGTGAGCACGGTCTTCGTCCGGGTCCCGTTGCGCATGTTCTCGCCGATCGGGGTCCCACCGTGCTCGTGACCGAGGTGCTCGGTCAACTCGGCATTCAAAGCCGTTTCGAGGACGTTCTTCGTGAGCTGGCTGAGCAGGCCACCGGGCCCTGCCAGGCTCACGCCCTGTTCTTTCGCCTGCGTCAGCAACCGCTCTGCAAGTTCCTTCTGGTCGACGATCTCCCCGGTCACCGGATCAACCATCTCGTCATCAGCGACGACGTCGGTCGTGTCAGCCACGGCCATCTCCTTACGGATCAGGCCGGACCCTCACACACCGTTTTTCTTACATCCATGCTGGTATGGCGACGCGGGGGTCGTGACCCGAAATCTGACTGGCGCTCTGCTGGGCCGCCGATGGACTGATAAGTCCGGCCCCCGCGGCGTTCGCGGCGCCGACCGGTCGGGCATGACCTAATACGAGCCTGACCCGCTGCGAGGGCCTGGTGGATGTCCTGTCTGACCGAGCCGGCCGGCGCTGCCCATCCGTTGCGAGCAGAAGGGCATCTCCATCATGACAACCGAACGAGCGAATATCGGCGGTGTCGACTCTCACAAAGACACCATCCACGTCGCCGTCATCAATGACCTCGGCCATCACCTTGACGACCGAGAGTTCCCGACCACCGTTCCCGGCTACCGGCGCGCGGTCGCCTGGCTCATCGAGCACGGCCCACTGCAGGCTGTCGGGGTCGAGGGCACCTCCAGCTACGGTGTCGGGATCACGACAGCGTTGCGGACCGCGGGAATCATCGTGGTCGAGGTCAACCGCACCCGGCCGGCAGAGCGACGCGCGCGGGGCAAGACGGACCGGCTCGACGCCTACCGGGCCGCGCGATCAGTGCTCTCCGGAGAGGCGTCCACTGATCCGAAGAACGCGAGCATCGAACCCCTCCGGGCGCTGACCGTCGCGAGGAGACCTGCGGTCAAGGCGCAGCAAGCAGCCTGGAGACAGATCGACTCACTCCTCGTCAACACGCCCGGCGACCTCCGCGATCGCTACCGGAACCTCTCTGAGACACAGCTCATCGCCGCGCTCGCCCACGTCCGCCCGGACCGGATGAATGACACCGCTGCCGCTGACACGATGTTCGCGTTGCGATCCCTCGCCCGCCGCTACGACGCGCTCGGCGAGGAGATCAGATCGCTCGAGGATCGCATGCGCGCTCGGCCGACGGCGACCAATCCGGCGCTCATGGCGATCAAGGGCGTCGGACCCGTTATCGGCGCGCAGCTGCTGATCACCGCGGGCGACAACCCCGACCGGCTGCGCTCGTCAGCATCATTCGCAGCGCTCTGCGGCACCGCCCCCATCCCTGTCTCCTCCGGTCGCACCGACAGGCACCGGCTCTCCCGCGGCGGCGACCGGCAAGCGAACGCGGCACTGCACCACATCGTGAAGGTCCGCATGTCGTATAACCCCGCCACACGCGACTACCGAGACCGGCATCTCGAGAAGGGGTGGACGATCAGCGCCGTGTTCCGCGCCCTCAAACGCGCCATCGCACGAGAGATCTTCCAAGCCCTCACCGGGCATTGCGTCGTCCCCGACTACAGCGACCTCCGCCCAGCGCGGCGCGCGAAGAACCTCACCCTCACCGCAGCCGCCCAACACCTCGGCGTCTGGCCATCCCGGATCGGCGAACTCGAACTCGGCAGACGACCCAACGACGACCTCGCCCACCGCTACCGCGAATGGCTCACCGCCGCTTGACACGCAATAGGAGCATCAGACCCGCACTGCCGAGTGAGCTTCTTGCGGTTGACGGATAGCTCTGAGGTTACTCCAATCCTGCTTCTCATGTCAGGCCAACCAAATCCACCGTTACTCGGACAGTCCCGACGGTCGTGCAGCAATGCATTGTGCACCTGATCCGCAACTCGTTCCGCTACGCCGGGCGGCAGCACCGGGACGCGATCGTCCGTTCCCTCAAGCCCGTGTACACGGCCCCGTCCGAGCAGGCGGCCAAGGACAGGTTCGAGGAGTTCGCCGCGGAGTGGGGTGAGCGGTATCCGGCGATCGTGCAGCTGTGGCGGAACTCTTGGGCGGAGTTCGTTCCCTTCCTCGAATACGACGTGGAGATCCGGCGGGTGATCTGCACGACGGATGAAATAGTCAAGCCTTCGTGGGCATCTGCTCCTTGTCGGTGGGGTGGAAGTCGATCCGGTCGGCGCCAGCCGGCCGGGATGGTTGCCAGCTTGCGACGAGGCGTTCGTAGGCTTGCTCGCTCTTCTCGACCAGGTCGCGTTCGAAGCGACGGAGCTGCTTGTCGTTGTAGTCGTAGCCGGTGCCGCGCCGCGCGTGGGCCTTTGGTGCTCCCGCCGTCAGCTCGAGCTTGCGGCGCTTGAACGCGCCCAAGCTCGGCCGTGCGAACGCGTAGTCCTCGTCCTTGGTGACCAGGTGCCAGGCGAGCACGAGCATCTTCCGTGCGGTCGCGACTACGGCGATCTGGAACCCGCGCCGCTGCTTGATGCGGTGGTAGAACGCGCGCAGCGGGCCCGGTGCTTTCGCCGCGATCCACGCCGCTTCGACGAGCATGCCGCGGGTCGAAGCCCGCCCGGTCTTGGTGATGTGCGAGTGGATCGCCGGAGAGTTTCCCGACTGGCGAACTTTCGGATGCAACCCGAGGTAGGCGACGAGTTTGTCGGGCGACTCGAACCGGGAGAAGTCGCCGACCGCAGCGACGATCGACACGGCCACGATGACATCGACCCCGGGGATCGTCATCAGCCGTCGTACTGCCTGATCGCCAAGTGCTTGCTGCGCGATCGCCCGGTCCGCGTCGGTGAGCTCCGCGCCCAGGAAGTCCAGCTGGCGGAGCAGCGATGTCACCGACGCGCGTTCGTCTTCGGGCAGCGGGAGCAGTTCCAGCCATGACCGGCCTGTCTTTCCGAACAGATCCGTCACCGGCGGTCGCGGCATCAGGTTGCGGTGCAGCACCGCTTGCACCCGGTTCTTGATCCGGGTGCGCTGCCGCACCAGATGCGCTCGCGCCGTCGTCATCCGACGCAGCATCGCGGTGCGATCGTCGGGCAGCCAAACAGGCGGCAGGAAGTCCGCAGCGAGCAGTTGGGCGAGGATTCTCGCGTCGACCTTGTCGGTCTTGATCTTCGCCTCCGCGATCGCCCTCGTCTTCAGCGGGTTTGATACGACGACCCGGCCAGCGTGCTGCGACAGCAACGTCGCGATAGCGTCGCTGTTACCGGTGGCTTCCAGTGCGACCTGGTCGTCGATCGTGAGCTGGGCAGCCCACTTCCGCAGCGCCTCCGGCCTGCAGTCCACCCGACCCGCGTCGACCACCAGACCGTCCTCGACGATCGCGATCTGCGCGAAGTCACGATGGATGTCCATACCGACGAATCTCGGCATCATCCCGTTCCTCTCGTTCCGTTCTCGAGCGGGAAAGGGTTGGGCGAACCGACACTTACGGATTCGCGCTCACGGCGCAGCCGGACAAGTCGCAAGGGCGGCCATCTACTAACGCGGGCTCTCAGCCCATCGAACAGAACGGCCTGCCCATACCGATTTCCCTAGGAGCCCCTGTTCCGGACGGTCTCACCGTAGAACCAGATCGACGATCCAGCCAGCCAGACGAACACGTGAGGCACCCACGACTTTCATATCCGGTACCAACGCGATCGAGTCGATCAACGCCCGGTATCGGCGGGCCGTCCGAGCTCGGGGACACTTCCCCAACGAGGCCGCCGCGCTCAAGTGCCTGTATCTCGTGACGAGGTCGCTTGACCCGACCGGCGGGGGCCGGGCACGCTGGGTGATGAGGTGGAAGCCCGCGCTGAACGCGTTCGCGATCACCTTCGCCGGAAGGTTCGAGAGAACCACTCACTCATGAAAATCGCCGGACCGCACACACCGTCTTTCGGACAGACCCTGTCTCTTCACTCGAACCGCCACGGTGACGTCCCGCGTAGTGGATGCTTCTATTGCTGTCAAGTGGTCAGTGGTGGGCTGATTCGTTCCAGGGCGGCGGTCGCTTGAGCTTCGAGGTCGGGGTCGGCGCGGGTGCCGATCTCGAGTCGTCGTAGCCGCTGGTAGGGGACGCCGAGAGTGGCGGCGAGAACGGTGATCGGGATTCCGATCTGCCGCCAGTGCGTGGGTGGGAACTCCGCGAATGCGAGGAGGTCTTCGCGGGCGTCGTCGAGCATGTCCGCCACGGTCGGGTGGGACCGGGCGAGCATGGTGACGACTTCGTCGAATTGGGCGCCGACGAGGTCGCGTTTACCGCGCGGGACGAAGATCGTGCGGATGATCGCGGCGAGCATCGGGCGGGCGACCTTGGGCACTCGGGTGAGCATCGACGACGCCATGCGCTGATCCGACATCGGGATCGACCGGTACGGTCGAAGGATGGATGCGGCTCGTCGCCCTTCTGGGCCTCGACCTCAGCGCACTGTGGGAGATCGTCGAGTGGGCCGGGTGGCGGTTCATCAGCAGCGACGTCTATGAGCTATCAGGACACGATCGGCGACATGGTCGCCG
The DNA here is from genome assembly GCF_039538245.1 of Gryllotalpicola kribbensis. Taxonomy (NCBI): domain Bacteria; kingdom Bacillati; phylum Actinomycetota; class Actinomycetes; order Micrococcales; family Microbacteriaceae; genus Gryllotalpicola; species Gryllotalpicola kribbensis. The sequence goes on along the minus strand of NZ_BAABBX010000007.1, from coordinate 21,644 downwards.
GCGGCATCGGTGCGGCGGCCGCCGGTGTTCTGCTCGCCCGTGTCGGGCTGCGTCGCACCGACGTCGCCTGAGGAGCAGTCATCCGACCGGATCGAGCGCGGCGGTCTGCCAGGCACCGGGGCGCATGCCGGTGGCGTTGCGGAAGAAGACGGAGAAGGTGGAGGGGTCGGGGAAGCCGAGCACGGCCGCGCAGGAGGCCGCCGTCAACCGATCGTGGGCCAGCAGTCGCTTCGCCTCGAGAACGATGCGGTCCACGATGCAGCCTTTCGCGGTTCGACCGGTCGCCCGCAGCGCCGCGCGTGAGAGCGTCCGCGGCGCGTATCCGAGAGTGCGGGCGTAGAAGAGCGTGTCGTGGTGCTCGCGGAAGTGCGTCTCCACACTCTCCCGGAAGACCCTGAACACCCGATTCGCCGCGGCCGCTTCCCCGTGTGGCGGCCGCAGCCTGCCCAACAGCGCCGACAGCAGGATCGACGGGACCTCGCCGGCGCAGCCCGGACCTGCGGCCGCGGTTTCGAGCACGAGGTGCGCACGAGCCGCGTCGACGAACATCCGCTCCGCCTCCGGCAGGCGCCACGCGCCGACGAGGTCCGGGTCGGCGACGATCCGACGGGTGACATCGGTGACCGGGGCCGTCGGCACGAACAGCACGAGGGTTCCCCACACCGCCGCGATGTCGTCCCACCGGTGAACGGCTCCCGGCGGAATCCACACCGCCGACCCCGGCTCGAGGGGGAAGGAGGCGAAATCGACGGTCGCCGCACCGTGCCCGGCGTCGACCAGTCCAATGACGTGGAAATCGGCACGTTGCGTCCCGCCGTCGTTCCGGTCGCGCAACTGGCGGAACGTCATCGTCTCGACCGGCGTCGCACGCCCGTTCGGAGGCTGATAGGTCATCTGCGCGATGCTCGGCACGTGTCCAGTTTCCCCTATCTCAGGTCAGGTTCTGGCGATGCGCAGCCGCCGAGGCCCACGTTGGATGGATTCGAGGAGAAGTACCTCGACCAACCGATCGAAGGAGCACTCGATGGCCGACACCACACTGACGGATCTGCCCGCTTACGACCACCGCACCGGCACGGGACCCACCCTGGTGTTCCTGCACTACTGGGGAGGCTCGTCGCGCACCTGGGATCTCGTTCTGAAGCGCCTTTCCGAGCGGGACACGCTCACCCTGGACTTCCGCGGCTGGGGCCGCTCGCGCGATCTCTCGGGCCCCTACACGCTGCGGCAGCTCGCGGCCGACGTGCTCACCGTGATCGAGGACGCCGGCGTCGACGACTACGTCCTCGTCGGTCACTCGATGGGCGGGAAGGTCGCCCAGCTGGTGGCCGCCACCCAGCCCGCCGGTCTGCGCGGCATCGTGCTCGTTGGATCGGGACCGGCGAAGCCGCACGAGAAGATCACGCCCGAGTACCAGCAGGTGCTCTCGCACGCGTACGACACGGCGGAGTCCATCGCCGGTGTCCGCGACCACGTCCTGACGGCGACGCCGCTTCCGCAGCGGCTGGCGGATCGGATCGTGACGGACTCCCTCGCGAGCGCCGAGGATGCCCGCACGGAGTGGCCGCTGCGCGGCATCGCCGAGGATGTCGCCGAGCAGACCCGCGCGATCACCGTGCCGGCGCTCGTCGTGGCCGGAGAGCGCGACGCCGTCGAGCCCGTCGACGTGCTGCGGCACAACCTGATGCCCTTCCTCGACCGCGCCGAACTCCAGGTCATCCCGGTCACCGGCCACCTCATCCCGTTCGAGGCGCCCGAGGCGCTGGCCGACGCCATCGCGGCCTTCGAACCGGCCCGCTGACGCGGGGGCAGTGCCCGCCTGCCGGGGGCGGCGGTCTCGGCAGGCAGGCACTCGCTACGCCTCGGTGCGGACGGCGCTGCGCGCGGGGGACGCGAGGCGCTCGGCGATCAGGGAGGCGACAGCGGCGACGACGATCCCGACGACCGCGTCGCTCAGCGCCGGGGCGAACAGGTGGGTGAGCAGCGCCGCGGCGGACCCGATGGCCCACGCGACGAACGCTCCGACGCGCACACGCGCGGCATCCGCAGCGAGAAACCCGTAGCCGCGAACCAGGACGCTCACGATGATCACCACGCCGATCGGGGGCACGATGACGCCGAGGATCGTGAGCCAGTCGCTGAACAAGGACCACACTCCGAGCCCGGCGGCGAATAGACCGATGAGCCCCAGCACTACCGTGGTCGTGCGGAACCGGGCGCCGGTCGCGTGGCTCCATCCCATCGCGCCGTTGTAGAGGCAATGGGCGCAGACGGCGGCGAGGTTGAGCACCACGAAGACGGCGACGACGACCTGGGAGACGGGGCTGCCGAGGAGGACGCCGATGAACATGCCGCCGTTGACGGCCGGATCCACCGCGAGTCCGGCCGAGACCACGAGCACCCCGATGAACGCCGAGACGAACTGGCCGACGGGGAAGGCCGCCAGAGTTGCCGCGACGGCCTCTCGACCGGTCCGCGAGAACCGGGTGAAGTCGGCGGTCATCGTCCCGGCGTCGACCAGGCTCGCTATGACGACGGTCACTCCGACCCCGAGGGGCCACGCCGCGGCGGTGCGGGACGCGCCGGCGTACGCGGCGATGTCGGGCCACCCCTGGGCGGTCCCGCCGATGACCAGCGCCGCAACGCCGAAGACGATGAACAGCGGGGCCGAGATGTATCCGATCCACGAGATCGCCCGGATACCGACGAAGGTGATGAAGATGAAGACGATCCCCGCTGCGATGGCGAGGATGGCCGCATTCCACCCCGTGATCGCGGAGAGCAGGGACCCCGTCAGCCCGGTCTGGAAGGCGTACCAGCCCACGATCACCGTCGAGAGCAGGAGAGCCGGCACCAGAGCGCCGACGCGGCCGAACACCGACCGCGAGAACTGCCCGAAGTTGCGACCCGTGTGCCCGGCCGTGTAACTCAGGATGCCGACGTAGACCGCCAGCACCGCGGCACCGATCACCAGAGCGAGGAGCCCTTGCGCGAAGCCGAGAAAGTAGGCGAGCTGCCCTCCGATCACCGTCGCCGTGAGGACCATGGGCATGCCGGCCCAGGCCGCCCCGATCGCCAGCGTGCTCTTGCGGTGCTCGGGAGGCACGGGAGTGTGTTCGTACTGGTCGTCCAGACGCGGAGGATGCGTGTGGATGTCGGTCATGGCGGCTCCGTTCGGGTGTGTGAATGCCGGGCAGGTCGGCGGCAGTGCGCCCCCTGACGACCGGATCGTCATCGATTTGTGATCATGAGTAAACACATCTTTACCCATTTGTGCAAGAATAGCGTTCGTGCATCCGACCGACTCAGCCGTCCCCGATGACATCGCCGCCTGGCGCGCTTCCCACGCGCGCGACGGCGCGGCGAATCTCCGGGAGATGCGATCGCGGGCGGCGCAGGCGGCGGCTTCGTGTGGGGCCTACGTCCGGGTGATGGAGCCCTCCGCATCGTCCTCCGGCGTCCTTGCGGGGGTGCCGTTCGCGGTGAAGGACAACATCGTCGTCGCGGGAGCACCCACGACGGCAGGAAGTCTCGCGCTGGACGACCTGCTGCTCTCGCCGACCGCCTCGGTCGTGCGCACGCTCGCCGCCGCCGGGGCGACCGTCGTCGGCAAGGCCAACATGCACGAACTCGCTCTTGGCGTCACATCCGACAATGCCGGCTACGGTGCCGTGAGCGACCCGCGGCATCCGGGAAGGTCGGCGGGCGGCTCCAGCGGCGGCTCGGCAGCTGCGATCGCCGCCGGTTCCGCGGCCTTCTCCCTCGGAACCGACACCGGCGGATCGATGACGATACCGGCCTCGTTCTGCGGTGTGGTCGGGATGCGTCCCACCCACGGACGCTACGCGGGAGACGGAGTCTTGATGATCTCACAGAGCCGCGACACGATCGGTGTCATGGCACATAACGTCGGCGACGTCCAGTTCATCGACGGGCTGATCAGCGGAGACACGACGGCCGGGTCGGCGGGCACGCGGCTGGGCGTTCCGCAGGGCGCCTATTGGGACCAGATCGACGACGCGGTGCGCGGCGCCGCGATGCACGCGCTCGACGAGCTCGCATACCACGGATTCGAGCTGGTCGAGATCGACCTGAGCGATGTGCAGGCCCGCGCGCTGGAGCACCGCCACGACCTCGTCGGCTACGAGGCGCCCCGCGCGCTCGACGCGCTCCTGCAGGCGTCGGACCTCAGCATCCGTTCCGTGGCGGAACTCGTCGGAGAGGTGCGCTCACCGGACGTTCGTGCGGCGTTGGCCGGTTTCGTCGCCGCACCGGTGGGTGAGCGCCGCTATCGCGCAGCCCTCCGACTGCGCCGCGATCTGCGCGCGATCGTGAAGCATCGCGTCCTCGCCGCCGGGGTGGATGCGCTCGTCTACCCGTCCACCCCGGTGGTCGCCGTGGAACTCGGCGCAGATCGCGCTGTGGTCAACGGCCACGAGTCGCCCCTGTTCGAGACGATCACACGCAACACCGAGACAGCGAGCATGCTCGGGCATCCGATGATCACTGTTCCCGCCGTGCGGGATCCCGATCGCCCCCCGGTCGGGCTCACGATCGAGTCGCTCCCCGGCAGCGACAGAGATGTGCTGGCTACCGCGGTGGAGATCGAACGGGTCTTGCGCGCCGGCGGGTCCAGGCGGATGCCGGAGGCCGCATCGTGAGCGGCTCGGTCGTCCGCACGCATCCGCTCGGGGATCTCGCCCTCGACACCGGTCGACGTCTCTCGGACGCCGCACTCGTTTACGAGGTGCACGGCGAGCCTGCGGCGGACGGGTCGAATGTGATCCTGTTCCCGACCTTCTTCATGGGCACGCATGCGGAGAACCGCTGGCTCATCGGGCCCGGCCGGCCGCTGGATCCCCGGCGCTACTGCATCGTCGTCCCGAATCTGCTGGGCAACGGCGTCTCGACCTCGCCCAGCAACGCCGCGGCAGGGCAGCGCGGCGCCGACTTCCCGACGGTGGGGTACGGCGACCAGGTCCGCGCGCAGCGCCGTCTCATCCGCGAGGTCTTCGGGGTGGCGCAGCTGCACGCGGTCGTCGGCTGGTCGATGGGGGCCGCGCAGGCGCTGCACTGGGCGGTCGCCTTTCCGCGGGAGGTCGAGCGCGTCTTCGCGTTTTGCGGCTCGGCGCGGACGTCGGAGCTCAACGCCGTGTTCCTCGACAGCGTGGAGGCCGCGATCCGCACCGACCCGATGCTCGCCGACGGCATCCCGACCGCTGGGTTGCGAGCCGCCGCACGCGTGTATGCCGGCTGGGGCTTCAGCGGCGCCTTCTACGAGGGCCAGGAGTACCGCACCCTCGGCTTCGACACGCGGGAGGACTTCGTGCGCGGCTTCTGGGAGGAGATGCTGCTCGCGCAGGACCCGTGGAACCTGATCACGATGATCCGGACGTGGCGCGAGGGAGATGTCGGGACGACGGCCGGCAGCAGCACGGACGCGGCGCTCGCCGGGATCACCGCACGCACCGCGATCCTCTCGGCGGCGCTGGACATGTACTTCACTCCCGATCAGGGCGCACGAGACGCCGAGCGCATCCCGGGCGCGACGTTCGAGGTGATTCCGGGGACGTGGGGGCACTCCGCGGGAGTGGGTCTGAACCCGCCGGACAATGCTTTCATCGACCGCGCGCTGCGGGAGCTGCTCGGCCGCGATAGTGTCGACCTCGACCCGACGTCCTGAAGGAGCAAGCCGAATGGGGCAGAACCAGGTGTTCACCGCGGTCGCGGATCCGACGCGACGCGCGATCCTCACGACTCTGCGGGAGCGCGATGAGATCTCGGTCGGCGAGATCGCGGAGCTCTTCCCCGGTATGACGCGCGCGGCCGTGTCGGCGCATCTGCGGGTGCTGCGGGACTCGGATCTCGTCGCCGAAGAGCGCCGCGGCCAGCGGCGCATGTATCGTCTCGGCCCCAACCGGGCCGACGAGATCATCCAGTTCTTGATGAAGGTCTACGCCGACGGCGTTGAGGCCTTCGTCCGAAACAACCAGACCGGCGAGTGAGCGATGGCCGAGGAGTTGTCGTTCGTCGTGGGGAGCTCCTCGCCCCGCAGTCCTGCCGAGCTGTGGTCGGCGCTACGCACGGGGGCGGCGAGCGGATGGCCGATGCTCCGCGAGTGCCGTCGCGTGGAGCGCGGCGCGCCGGTCATGTTCGACATCCCGCAGCCCGACGGCTCGGCGGTGCGCTGCGCCGGTCGCATCGTCGGGCTCGAAGAGAACCGCTCCCTCACGATCGCTCAGGAGACGCCGTGGGTGGGACGCGTGAAGCTGGTCCTTCACCCCGAAGAGTCCGGCACACGCTTGAGCGTGCTCGTCACGGTCGAGCAGGCCGGCGTCGAGTGGCTCGCCGACCGCGGTTCGTCGGGGGCGCTGCGTTCTTCCGGAATCGCCCACATCGACGTCCGCATAGGCCTCCTCGTCTCGCTCTCGGGCGCGGCGGGGCTGATGGGCCGGAGCATCGTCAACGGTGCCGCGCTGGCAATCGAGGACGTGAACGCGGACGGCGCGTTCGGTCGCCGCACCGCCCGACTTTTTGTCGAGGACGACCGCACGAGCCCGGAACGCGCACTGTCGGCCTACCGGCGCCTGGTGGAGGAGCACGCCTGCGACGTGGTGATCGCCAGCATCTCCTCCGCCGCGATGCAGACCGTGCGTCCCTATGCGGTGGCGACAGGCAGGCTCGTCCTCAACACCGCGATGGCGGAGCGCCGCACCGGTCCGCGACGGAACTTCATCGACCTCGGCGAATCGCCGCTCGAGCAGCTGCGGCGGGCCATCCCGGAGACCATGACCGCCGCGGGCGCGTCGAACTGGTACCTCGTCGGCAACGACTACGTGTGGCCGCGGACCGTCTCCGCGGTCGCACGGAGGCTGATCACGCAGCACGGCGGACGCATCAGCGGCACGGCATTCGCACCGATCGGATCGTCGGGATTCGATCGGATCCTGGACGACATCGGCGCCGGCGACGGGGATCTCATCCTCTCCTCGTTCATCGGCGAGGATGCCATCCGATTCGAGCGCACCTTCCATGCCCAAGGTCTTCGCAGCTCGTTCCGCACCCTGGCCACGAACTTCGACCAGGCGCAGCTCGACCATCTGGGCACGGGCGTCGCGGCGGGCATCCTCGTCAGCAACGACCACGCCGGACTGATCGGGCTGGGCAGCGACCTCGGTATCCGCTACCGCCGCCGTTTCGGTCTCACGTCGGCGCCGCTGACGAGCCTCGCGGTCAACGCCTACAACGGAATCCGCCTCTACGCCCAGGCCGCTGCCGCAGCACGTACCCTCGACCCGTCGATGATCGGACGCCGGATCCGCGCCGGCGGGGTCGGAACCGAGACGGCACGGCGCAGAGCCACGGGACGCTTCGCCGCCGCATCTCTGGCGGAGGTCACCTCCCACGGCATCCGCCCCGTCGCGTAGCTGGACCGCGCGGCGCTCGTCCACACGGGGGACGACACGTCGTCACCGCCTGTTTCCGAGGTGTCGGGGACGTTCTTCCTGACGTGGGCTCATCGTGCCAGCGTATGGCGCTCAGTCCGCATTTCGTTGGAGACCGGCCTCGTTGGTGTGAGTTCGAGGCGCGATGCGGGCCGGCGGAAGTCCATCTTGACCCGCGAGCGAAGGCGCTTGGATCCACCTTGCCGCCTTGTAATTGAAGTCCCTCCGTTGGCTCGAAGTTCCTCTCGGCGAACCTCACCTCGATGAGCAGATTGGTGGCATCGACAGACTCCTTCGCGAAGTTCCTCTGCGTCGTTCCTGCATGAAGATCCTGCGATTGCGCCTGACCACGAGACAGTCGAGGTGGTGCACGGTTCAGATAAGGCGAAGATCACGGCGGAGTCTCACGTTTCTGTCCGAGGTGCTATGGCGCCGTATATGGCGCAAGTGTGTTCGACGCAGGCCGTTCCGCAGGAAAGCGCACCCCTGCACAGCGGCTCGCGGGTCTGATGCTCCTATTGCGTGTCAAGCGGCGGCCGCGTTCCGTCATCCGCCTGCCCCGGGTTTCAGGATCATGAGGACGAGGATGGCGAACCAAATCGAGTTGAGGATTCCTGCTGCTGCGCCGGCGCGGCGGCGGGTGCTCGGTTCGTGTCGTGGATCCGCCAGCATCCGTCGCTGTGCGGGGATGATGACCCAGATCAGCAGGGCTCCGCCGATGAGGGAGAGGGCAACGGAGAGGATGATCCATAGTTCGTCCAGCCTGCCGAGGACTACGGCGAGGGTGATGCCGACGGCGGGCGGGATGATCGCGAGGCGTCCGTACACCTTCGTGATCCGGTGCATTGCGAGCGCGACAGGGTGTGCGTCGTGGGACTTGTCGTCGACGTCAGGGTCCGGTGCGGCGTACCGAGGGAAGAGGCTGACGGAGATCGTGAGTGCGCCGATGAAGACGATCGCGGTGGCGATGTGCACGATGAGCAAGAAGTAGGCCATGGCTTGTTGTGGGGTTATGGGATCAGGGGCTGGCCGTCGGGTTGCATGACGTACCACACGCCTCCGTTGAGGTAGGTGTTCTGTCCGCGCGCATCTCCGGGGTTCTTGTCGGCTGTGTAGCCGTAGAGCGGCCAACCGTTGTAGGTGATGACTTCACCACCGGCGGGGTTTGGCAGTGTGCTGATGAGCGAGGCGTCGATGCCGTCTCCCGCGGTTGGGGTACCGCCGTCGATCGCGCGTAGCGGGGGCCATCTGTTGGCGCACGTGAAGGTGCAGGTCACCGTCTGGGCGGCGTCCGGTTCGAAGACGTACAGGACGAAGCCTTCACCGTCGACGAGAACGTCACCGAGCCCTGGCAACTTGGCGATCGTGATGGCGGATGCGCGTGACTCGTCGTGTTCCGAGGGTGCGCTCGTGCATCCGCTGCCGGTCAGCACGAGAACGATGGCGGCAGCGGCCGCGGAGAAGCGGGTTGTCAGAGATCTCATCCCTTGGTGTGTCCTCATGGTCGATGTGGTCCTCGCGTGTCCGGGTCTGGTGACGCGGCAGGACCGTGCGCGGGGTTTCGCTGGTGCGCTGGTTGGTGCCGAGCGTGTCACGACAGCAGCTCTCGTCCGTACCAGTCGTCGGAGTCCTGGACGCCGGGGAAGACGGCGAACAGTGAGCTCGACGTGGCGATCACGAACCGGTTCAGCGCGTCGCTGTCCGCGAGACGCTGCTGCACAGGGATGAAACTGGTGGTGGGGTCGGACTGATAGGACACGAAGATCAGCCCGGCATCCTCATCGCCCATCGTGCTGTCGAACTGCCCGGTGGAGTAGGAGTACGACCGCCGCAGCATCTCCTCGCCAGCGCCGCGGCGGGGTGCGGCCAGCCGGATGTGCGCGTCGAGCGGAATCAGGGGAGCGCCGGAAGCGTCTGTCGCATCCAGGTCGACCGGATCCTGCTCCTGACGGGAACCGATCGGGGCGCCGGTATCCAGATGCCTGCCGATCGTACGGTCCTGCGTGCCGCGTGGCGTGTCTTCCCACGCACCCAGGAGCATGCGGAACCGCCGGATCGCGACATAGCTTCCCCCGATCAGCCATCGGGGTCCGGCGTCCTTCACCCAGACAGCTCCGCCTTCGGTGGCCCGGCTGGCGGCGATGTTGTTGGTGCCATCGATCTGGCCCATGAGGTTGCGGCCGTTGCGCGGTGTGCTGTCGGCATCCGCGTTACGGAAACCGCTGAACTGCCATCGCGGCGTCAACGCGGCCGCTGCCGATTGCCGCACTGCGCGAACCGCGCCGGCGAGGTAGACGCGGTCCGCTGAGCACAACTGGACGAACATGTGCCCGAACGACATGCGTTCGTCGATCTGGTCGCCGGGAAAGACGGGATGATCGACAAGCGGTGCGGGGCGCTCAGCGCCGAGCGCATCCAGTCCCGGGCCGCTGATCCCGACGGTCATGGTGAACCGGCCAGGTTCGGTTCCCACCGAGACGAGCGATTCATCTGCCGAGGTGTCGCCCATTGCGAGCGCGGCTGAGATCATCGTCCACTTCTTCATGACTTCGGCGACGGCACCGCGGCTGGTGCCTGGCGCGAGGTCGAATCCGAGGAACGCTGCTTGGGCAGGCGGTGGTTCGGCGATGCCAGGCTGGTGGATGCCGTAGAAGGGAACCGTGGTCTGCGTATCGGGTTCCGCATCCGACACGGTCTCCGGGTTAACGGCGATGGTCAGCAGTGTTCCGGCGGCCACGCCTGCGGCTGCGGCTCCGAGGCTGGCGGCGCCTCCGATGAGGAACGCGCGACGGCTGGTGTGGTGCTCGGCCATCAGTCGGTCACGTTCCGGTTCATGACCAGCCCGAATGCGCCCGCGGTGAACGCGACGGTCAGCACGATCGTGGCAATCAGTGACGGGAGGTAGAGGTTCCCGTTGAGGCCGGATGTCGCGACGGTGCTGAATGCGCTCGCAGGCATGAGACCTTGGCCGAATGGTGCGGCGGCATTGATCATGTCCTCGAAGAGCGCGTACACCAGCGCAACGGTGAGCGCCGCGATCGACGAACGTAGCCAGAGCGCGAGTGTCGCACCCGCCAGCGCGAACGCGACCATGCCGAGTGCGAGGTTCGCGGTCGCGCCGGCTGCGCCGCCGAGCCCGCGCAACCATTCGCCGGTGTCGACTCCCCAGATCGCTGCGCACACGTAGCCGGAGGCGACAGCGGTGAGCGCTCCGATGAGCGCGCAGGCGATCGCCGCAGTCGCCAGAGCAGCCCAGTTTCCCAGGAGCCAAGTCGAACGGCGCGGCTGCACGACGAACTGCATCCGCACAAGACCGGACGAGTATTGGCCGGTGACGTGCAGGATGGACGCGGCGAGCACGACCAGGCCCGTGACCATGACCGGCCTGCCGACGAACTGCACCAGCGCGTCGGGGTCGGCGAGGTCGGCGAGCAGGGTGGGAGGGTCCGTGAAACGCGATCCTCCGGGCGCGGCTGCGGTCGAGAAGGTAAACACGATCGACATCGCGGAGAACACGACGATCGCCGCCAGCAGAGGCCACACGATCGTCGGACGCTTGAGCATCGTCCACGCGGACGAGAACGCACCGATCACGTCGGCACCTCCAGATCCTCTTCGTCGTTTCCTGCACAGGCATGGGCGTCAGAGGTGGCGCGTGTGGATGTCAGGTGCAGGAACGCCTGCTCCAGCGTGGGCCGTTCTGCGGTGATCTCCGTGAGCGTTGTCCCGGCCTTCTGCGCGAGGCGATTGAGGACAGCGCCGTGGCCGGTATCGGCGGTGACTCGTATGGCGTCCCGGTCAAGCGCAACCGCGTATCCCGCGTCGACGAAGGCGGCTGCCGCTGCGTCACGCTCAGATGGACCGGCTGCACGGCACAGGACGGTCTCGGGGATCATCCGACGCATCTGCGCCGGAGTGCCCTGGAAGATCACGCGTCCGCGATCCATCGCGATGAGGTGATCGCAGAGTTCCTCGACCTCGTCGAGCGCGTGCGTCGCAAGGATGACTGTCTTGCCTTCGGCAGACAGTTCCCGCAAGAACACGCGCAGGTCCGATTTCCCGCGAGGGTCCAGACCGTTCGTCGGTTCGTCGAGGATCACGATGTCCGGGTCTGCCAGGAGAGCTGCCGCCAGACCGATCCGCTGCTTCATGCCCAGCGAGAAGGTCCCCACCGAACGATGCCCCGCCGAGGTCATCTCGACACGTTCCAGTGCCTGATCTGCGACAGCAGGTTGCCATCCGGCCAAGCGAGTGAGGACGAGCAGGTTGTCCCTGGCGGTGAGGCTGGGCAGCAGTCCCGGAGAGTCGATCAGCACACCCATCCGTGCGGCGGCACCGGACGGGTCGTCTGCGGTGAGGATGCTGCCGCTCGACGGTGCCACCAGCGCGCACATGAGCCGCAGCGCCGTGGTCTTTCCCGCACCGTTCGGTCCGACCAGCCCGGTGATCGTCCCGCGCGGCACGGCGAAACTCAGTGGGCCGATCCGCGTGTCGCTGGACAGTGTTGCAGTGACACGGTCAGCGATGACGATCGCCAGTCTGCGTTGGTCATCCGTGAGATCCAGCGCCGACGGGGGCTCGTCTGCCGGGGCCGGAGTATGTCGGTGTGCCCGCCAGAGGGCGAGGACGCCGCCGACACCGGGGACGGCCGCGAGCCACTTCGAGGCGCGGGGTAGCGGAAGGAACAGCGCCAGCAGGATCGTCGACACATAGAAGAGGCCGTGCAGCGGTCCGCCTGTCGAGGTCACGACAGGAAGGTGAACAGTGAACCTGTTGATGAGGATGGCGGCCAGCGAGATCAGTTCCAGAGCGGACAGGACCCGCAGAACAACCATTGCGGGTGAACGATTGAGCTTCATGCGCGACCAACCTCGCTCCCGTTCGCCCAGGATGATCCGGCCACCGGTGTGGACGTGCCGAGTAAGCGGATGGGCGCACTCATGCGGTGATTCTTCGCCCGGTGACACGGGTGCGTGGGAGGCGTCCCGCGCGAGATTCTCCGGCGAGGGTGCCTCCGGTGATGGTGACGTCGTATTCGAGATTGAGTCGGAGTGGCCTGGTGATCTGCTGCCGCCAGGTGACGCGCGGGCCGTCCGGGGTGTCCCGTGTGACAAGATCGGTCAGGGCGACGGCTTCGCCCGCGCCGTTCGCTGTCCCGGTGACCACACCGTCGTGTTCTTCGAAGTGGTAGTCGGCTTCGATGGTCCCGATGGGGGTCTTCATCTGGAGCCGCCAGTCGCCGCAGATAGGGTTCATACGCTTCGGTGTTCCTTTCGTTCTCCGGTCTGGGCGTCAGGCCGCGGGGATCGCGGGCACCGTGGCTGGGGCTGTCCCTTCGGCACGCCAGACGGTGCCGCGCCGCTCGTACTCGAACAGGCCCTCGACGGCGTGGGCGATCCGGGGCCCGAACTGCCTATCCAGCAGGTAGAGCGCCAGATCGAGCCCGGAGGTGACGCCTCCAGCGGTGACGAGGTCGCCGTCGTCGACAACGCGGGCGTTCACCGCCGTCGCGCCGGTTGCGTCGAGCAGCGGCATCCCGAGGGCGTGGGTGACGACGTTGCGGCCTTCGAGGAGCCCACCCATCGCGAGCGCGAGCGAGCCGCCGCACACTGCCGCGACCAAAACGTCGGGGTTGTGCATTGCTTCGGCGATGAGCGGGATCGCGCCGGTCGCCGCGAACCGAGCCAAGAGGACCGGGATCGTCTCGGCGCCCTGGTCGGGGTCGCCGTCAACGGGCCCGGACGCGCCAGGCACGACAATGATCCCCGGTCGATGCGGGTCAAGCGACGCGGTCGCTCGGAGCGTGAGGCCCTGCGAGCCGGAGACGACGTCGCGGGCGCCTTCCGCGCTGACCAGGGCGATGTCGAGCGCGTTGTCGAGGAAGTACTCGCTGCCGGCGACGAACACCTCGAACGGTGCGATCACGTCGAGTGGATCGAACCCGTCGAACAGCACGATCTGCACAGGCATCGACACGAGAACTCCTCTGCGTTGGCGGAAACGGCGGCGTCGCTACCAAGTCTCGGGCCCGCCCAGATCCGACACAATCGGCCTGATAGCCAATGACCGCCGGAATCTGGCCACATGGCCTGACGGGCACTATCACATGAAGATGCCCAGTAACATTGCGGCATGCACACGGTCGTCGCGCTCGCCCTTCCCGATGCGATTGCGTTCGATCTGGCCACTGCGGTGGAGACGTTCGGTCGCGTGACACTCCCGGACGGGCGCCCCGCATACCGGGTGATCGTCGCCGGGACAGCGCCCACGGTCGACGCCGGCCCCCTTCGGATCGCCACCGGCGTGGGTCTGGAGGCGCTGGAGCGTGCGGACACGATCATCGTCCCCGGACGCAATGAAGCGGCAGCCCCCGTCCCGGACGGTGTCGCGGAAGCGCTGCGTGCGGCCGCGGCGGCGGGAACGCGCATCGCCTCGATCTGTGTGGGGGCGTTCGTACTCGCGGAGACAGGGCTTCTTGACGGGCAGCGTGCGACAACCCACTGGCTTGCCACCGACCTGCTCGCGCGACGATACCCGCGGGTGATCGTGGAACCGGAGGTGCTTTACACCGACAACGGGCGGATCCTCACCTCGGCGGGAGCTGCCGCGGGACTGGACCTGTGCCTCCACATGATCCGACGTGACCTCGGTGCGGCGGTTGCCGCCCACGCCTCACGGCTCGCGGTCGCACCACTGCACCGCACAGGAGGACAGGCGCAGTTCATCGTCCGGAACCCGCCCACCTACCGCACCGCCACCCTGGAAGACGTCTTGGTCTGGATCGAGGAGAACGCCCACCGCCCGCTCACGCTCGCCGGCATCGCCACAGCAGCTCACACGAGCATTCGCACCCTGACCCGCCGTTTCCACCAGGAGACCGGACAGGCCCCCATGGAATGGGTCACCGGCGTTCGCATCCGGCACGCGCAGGAACTGCTGGAGACCACCGACCACAGCATCGAACGCATCGCCCGACAGGTCGGCTTCAGCAGCCCGAGCACCTTCCGCGAACAGTTCCGCCGCGCCGCCCAAGTGACTCCCAGCGAATACCGTGCAACATTCTCCGGCTACCCACCACACGACAACGACAAGACGACCCGATGAACACCGCGGGCCAGCAGGCTTGCACGCCGTGGTCGTCAGCGCGACGCCAACGCAGGCGCTGACGTCCGCGCCTGCGGGGGCGCTCCGTGAAGTGTGCTGATCTCGGCCCACAGGTCATCGAGCGACAGACCAAGCACGATAGCGACCGCAGCGACGGTGGGGAACGCTGGCGTGGCGACCCTACCGGTCTCGATCTTGCGCAACGTCTCCGGAGAGATGCCCGCCTCGACCGCGACGTCGAGGATCGAACGGGAACCGCGCGCGAGACGGAGCAGTTCCCCGAGGCGCTGCCCGCGCTCCACGTCCTCTCTGGTGAGCGGCAACCTGACCATGACACCAATACTAATCCCGGTATATACTTACCGGGATAGTTATTGGGTTGTTGGTGGGAAGGTGCCGGATGATCGAGATCCTCACCCCGAGCGAGCTGGACCGGGCGCGAGTCACAGGCCGGGTTGTCGGCGACATCCTGCGGAGCCTCAAAGCCCGGTGCCGGGTGGGGACGAACCTGCTCGACATCGACCAGTGGGCGCGGGAGATGATCGACGCGGCGGGAGCGGCCTCGTGCTACGTCGACTATGCGCCGTCGTTCGGGCGCGGGCCCTTCGGGCACTACATCTGCACCGCGGTCAACGACGCAGTGCTGCACGGCATGCCTCACGACTACCGCCTGGCGGACGGGGATCTGCTCACCCTCGACCTGGCAGTAAAGAAAGATGGGGTCGCGGCGGATGCGGCGATCAGCTTCATCGTGGGCGAGACCCGCAACCCGGAGGATGTGGCGATGATCGACGCCACCGAACGCGCGCTGGCCGCGGGGATCGCCGCCGCGACCCCGGGGGCGCGATTGGGGGATCTCTCGCACGCGATCGAGCAGGTGCTGTCGGGTGCGGGATACCTGATCAATACCGAGTTCGGTGGTCACGGCATCGGATCGACGATGCACCAGGACCCGCACGTGTCCAACAAGGGACGACCCGGCCGAGGATACCGGCTGCGACCGGGGCTGCTGCTGGCCTTGGAGCCGTGGGTGATGGCCGACACCGATCGGCTCATCACCGACCCGGACGACGGGTGGACGCTGCGCAGCGCAACCGGATGTCGCACCGCCCACACCGAGCACACCATCGCGATCACCGACCATGGCGCCGAGATCCTCACCCTCCCACAGCCATAGATGCCCCGGCAGCGTCACCCGCCGCTACCCGCGTGCGCGGTCAGGACACCCGCGCAGGCGTGGTGAGGGCGGTATCCGTGTCCTCTTTGGCGAGTCGGGCGTTGACGACGCCACCGGTGATGGACCCGGCTCCGAGTGACATCGCCACGTTCGCGCCAGGGTCGACGACGTTCCCGGCAGCCCAGATGCGTTCGTGGCTGGTCTGACTGGTGCGGTCGACGCTGAGGAACGAGCCGACGGGAGTCTCGACGCGGTCGAGGTCCAGCCCGGCGACGAACTCGTCATGCGGGTGCAGGGTGCCCGCGGTGAAGATCGCATCGACGGAGGTGGTGCGGCCGTCCGCAAGCGCGACCTGTGAGATCGCGGGGGCGGGTCCGTGGATCTCGGTGACGGGTGTCGGTTCGATCCGGATGCCGCGCGCGGCCAGGCGCTTCTCGTCGTCGGGGGAGAGGTCGCCTGCGCCTGCGGAGAAGAAGGTGATCTTGTCGCTGAGCTGTCGCACGAGCTCAACCTGGTGCAGGGCGAGCGGCGAGGTGGCAAGCACGCCCAGGTGCTGGCTGCGAACCTCCCACCCATGACAGTACGGGCAGTGCAGCACCGTCTTGCCCCACCGCTCGGCCAGCCCGCCGATCGGGGGCAGGTCGTCCCGCAGCCCGGTGGCGATGACCAGTGCACGCGCACGGTGGACGGAACCATCATCCGCGGTCACCAGTACCCCGGCGGGGATGTTGGTGACCTCCCGCACGGTCCCGTCACGGAAGACCGCCCCGTAGCCCTCGGCTTCGGCGCGCCCGCGCCGACGCAACTCGGACGGGGGGAGCCCGTCATGGCCGAGTACGCCGTGCATGTGCGCGGCGAAACGATTGCGCCCACTACCCGCATCGATCACCAGCACGCGCCGGCGAGAGCGTCCGAGCATCACCGCCGCGGTCAACCCTGCCGGACCGGCGCCGGCGATCACTGCATCCAAAAGTTGTTCTGCCATACCGGCATCCTCCGGCTAGGTCTGGCAGAATAGCAAGAATGTTTGCATGTATGGCAAAGAAGGGGAGGCGGACATGGAGAGCGCACGGATCGGGTCGAGGCTGCGTGCGATCCGCCGATCACAGGGTCTGACCCTGGAGGAACTGGCCGTATCCGCAGGCATGTCGGTAAGCACGCTTTCGCGTCTGGAATCGGGTAAACGTCAGGCGAATCTCGAACTGCTCTTACCATTGACGCGACGGCTCGGCATCCGAGTCGACGATCTGGTCGCCGACGAACGTCCCGACCCGCGGGTGCGCAGGCCGCCGATCCACCGCGATGGCCTGGTCATCGTCCCCCTGGCCCCCGAACATGCACCGGTCATGACCTACCGCATCACCTACCCACCACGGGCGCAGGCGCCCGAGCCGCGGGTGCACGAGGGTTATGAGTGGATCTATGTGCTTAGCGGTCGGCTCCGGCTTATTCTCGGGGACCAGGAACTCATTCTCGAACCGGGCGAAGCCGCGGAGTTTGACACCCGCACTCCCCACAGCATGAGCGCCGCAGGATCAGGCAGCGCCGAAGCGATCAGCATCTTCAACCGCGACGGCGCCAAGATCCACACCCACACCACCCCACAGGAATAGGCCCTCGGGTGATTGAACCGCCCCGGGTGTGATGGAGGCTCTTAAATCTGGGAAGGATGAGAGTCATGGCAGCACCGAGTGTCAACGACGGCTGAAATCTGACCCCTTTTCGTCGCGCGGGTTCTAGGGTTCGTCGCAACACCCGAGTTGGAATGAGGGGGTGAGCGATGGCTCGCAGGGGCCGGAAGCGCCGGGTGGGCGTGGAGGATGAGTACTGGAAGTTGATCGGCGAGGGCGTCGGCACGGTCGAGGCGTGCAAGCTCGTCGGCATTGGTCGCAAGACCGGGTATCGGTGGCGTGCCGAGCGGAACGGAGTCGCGCCGGAGCGGCAACCTGAGCAGGTGCACTCTTCGCGTTACCTCTCCCTGCTGGATCGTCAGCGGATCGCGACGTTGAAAGCGCGCGATCTCTCGATCCGAGTTGCGGAGCACTGGGAGGTCATAGAGCCCGCGGGGTTCTTCGCCGCGGTCTCGGGGGAGGACGCATGACCACGCGCACCGAGGCCGTCCGTTCCATCGGCGGTGTCCGAGTCGACGTCCACATCACCGCTGGCGCGCGCGGGGCCGAGCTGCCTCCCCTAGTCCTGCTCCACGGAGTCGGCACGAGCGCGCTCAGCTACGAGTGGCTGCTTCCGCGGGTGCCCGAGCGTGATGTGTACCGGGTGGACTTCCGCGGCCACGGTACGTCCGAACGCGCGCCGGGCACCTACACGCTCGAGTACTACTGCGAAGACGCGGTGCGCGTCCTGAGCGAGGTGGTCAAGCGCCCCGCCGTCGTCGCGGGATTCTCCCTCGGCGGGATGGTCGCCTGGACCCTGGCGCAGCGGGTGCCTGAACTGCTCGTCGGGGTGCTGCTGGAGGATCCGGTGATGTTTCGTGACCCGGACTGGGCGACGAGCGGCATGCCGGAGTTCCTGCAGTGGACCATCGACCAGGAGATCAGCTGGGAACAGCGAGGGCTGAGTGTCGACGAGGCCGCCGTCGAGCTGGCCGCCAACAGTGCCGGCCCCGGGGTGACGATGGGCGACATCCTCTACCCGGACGCCGTGGTCGCGCTCGCCAAGGGCACCATCCTCCGTGATCGCGGCACCATGCAGGCGGCGATCGACGGCACCATGCCGAATGGGGTCGACATCGCCGCACCGCTGCGTGTCCCCGCTGTAATCATGGCGGCCTCGGCGGACGTCTCCGGAGTGTCTGCCGCTGACGAGGCGACGCTGGCGCGCACCCACCCCGAGATCGCGATACACCGCGTCGAGACCGGACACGATATCCACAATTCGTTCGCCGGACGCGACCTCTATGTGCGCCTGCTGCGTGAGTTCCTCGACGAGTATGCCAGGTGAATCATAGAGATGATAGGTGCGTGGGGAGCCGAACCCCTTTCGCCGCGGTTGCGGATTCTCTATGCCCGGCATGGCACCTCAGGGCCTTCGTCGGATGGCGCTCGATCTCCGCAAGGTGCCCGGGAGGCAGCCCGTCGAAGTCGCCCCTCCTAGGGCCCACGGGTTTGGTTCCACCTCGCGAATGGTTGCACTGCCGGGGCTTGCGGGCTCTGGGTTGAGTTGGACACTGTCCTCGCACGGACCGCGAGGCGGCGAGCAACCCCAGCACGTTCTCGATCAGCACGTACTCGGGGTGCAGCGCCACCACGGCGGTCGCTATGTGCGCCCAAGAGCTGGAGCGCGCACGGTGTGCGAGCCTGGCCATGTTCCCGACTGTGGATACGTCCTGGCAGAGGTCCCCGGGGAGCACATCTGACCGGCAGAAGGTCGCGCCAGTCGATGGGTCATATCTCGGAGGTTCGGGGCGTCGGCCAGTAGTGGGCGAAGATGCAGGCGATGGGTTCGTCGATGTCCGAGAGCCACACGGTGCGGACGCCGAAGAGCTCCTCCACAACCAGGTCGAGTCAGTCGCACCTCTCGCACCGACCGTCTGCTCTCTCAGTTGTCGTCGGAGCCGCGCCTCAGAGTCGCCACGCCTCAGAGCACCACGCCTCTTGCAGATCGAGGGCTACCGCTGTCGAGATTAGGAATCGTCCAGGCGTGAGGACGGGTCACCTTGGCCGGGCCGAGATCTTCCTCATGACCGCGGGGCCGGTCTGCGGCGTTCACTTTACGAGGCGTCGCCGATGATGGCCCGGGCAAGTTCGCTGGCGGCGCGGCTTATTCGCAAGTGATTGGGCTGCGCTAATTGGAAGGCCCACTCCAGGTGCTCGTGCAAGCGAACGGCGGTGATGGTTGCATCGATGGCGCTGACGGGAAGGATCGTGACACCGAGATTGCGGGCCACGAGCGTTCGGGCGAGTGCGAAGTCGGTCACCTCGGTGCGGATGGTGCGGGTCAGGCGTGCAGAGGCGAAGGCCTGGTCCACCGTGGCGCGATTCCCCCACCCGGTGGGGTACTCGATGAACGGTTCAGCGGCGAGTTCGGTGATCGAGACTTCAACCGCGTCTGCGAGCCGGTGATCGGGCGAGCACGCCAGCACCATCGGTTCGCGGTGGATCTCTGTGAGCGCAAGTCCTGGCAGGTCCGTTGCAGAGACGGAGACTAGCGCGAGATCGAGGCTGCCCGAACGCACTTCCTCCAGCGAGGTCACCGACCCTGAGATCGTCTGCCGCAGATGCACCTCGACCCTCGGATGAGCGACAGCGAATCGCTGAAGGACGGCGGCGAGGTCCCATGGGCCGGTGAGCGCGAGCGTCCCCAGCCGCACTGTCCCGACGAGTTGTCCACGTGCGCCTGCGACTGCGTCCTTCGCGGACTGAATCGCGGCAAGCACATCACGGGCATGCGGCAGGAGTGCCGCTCCTTCTGCGGTCAGATCGAGTCGGTGATACCCGCGGGCGAACAGGCGTGCACCGAGTTCACGTTCTAGTTGCGCGATTGCGGCCGAAGCCGCCGACTGCACTACCCCGGCCCGCTGCGCTCCCTGCGTGAAGCTGCCGGTCTCCGCGACCGCCAGGAAGTATGCCAACTGGTGCGGCTGCATCCCTCACCTCGCTCCCCGAAAGCAGCATCATCAATGCCGATGCTATCCAGCAGATGAATTCGTTAGACATGATACCGACGGCTCCGGAGCATGGATTGCGTGACTGTGTCTGCTCCCTCTCTGCAACATCGCGGCGCCTCCCGGCATCACGCGCGCGGCTTCTGGCTGATTGCGTACGTCTTCGCCATCACCCTTGCTGCGGCCGGTGCGCCGACACCGCTGTATGTTCTGTACCAGCAAGAGCAGGGCTTCGGGTCGTTCGTCTTGACGATCATCTTCGCCGCCTACGCCGTCGGCGTCGCCCTCAGCCTCTACCTCGCGGGCCATCTTTCCGACAAGCTCGGCCGACGCCGCATCCTTGCACCTGCCGTGCTGCTGAATGTGCTTGCGCTGCTGATCTTCCTCAGCACCCATGACCTCGGATGGGTTCTGGTCGCTCGATTCATCGCCGGGCTTGGTATCGGGATGCTCACCGCCACCGCGACCGCACATCTCAGCGAACTGCATCGCACTGCCCGCCCGGACGCAGCGTCGACGCTGGCGACCGCAGTCGGGACGATCGCCAACCTCCTCGGTATCGGCCTTGGCCCCCTGATCGCCGGGTCCATCGCCGACTCCCTGCCGGATCCGCTGTTCACGCCGTACATGGTCTTCGCGTTCCTGACCGTTGTCGCCTTGCTTGGCCTGGTGCTTGTGCCAGAGACCGTCGACGCCATCGAATGGCGCTACCGCCCGCAGAAGATCGCCGTACCGGACGAAGCGCGCTCAGCCTTCTGGGCGGCCGGCGCCGTGTCGTTCGTCGGTTTCGCGGTCTTCGGCTTCTTCAACTCACTCGCACCGTCATTCCTCGTGACCAACCTGCACGAGAACTCACGGTCCGCCTCCGGCCTGCTCGCCTTCCTCGTCTTCGGTACCGGAGCGCTCGCTCAGGCCCTCACGGTCCGCTGGAAGTCTGCACGACTGTACTCGGTGGGCCTCAGTGTGATGCCTGTCGGCATCACACTCGTTGTCGCTGCTATCCTGACCTCGTCGCTCTGGCTCATCCTCGGCGCTGGAACCATCGTCGGCATCGGAGCAGGGCTCGCCTGCCGCGGCGCGATCACGGCGGTTATCGAGGCCGCGCCACCCGCTGCCCGCGCCGAGGCGCTCGCCGGACTGTTCCTGATCTCTTACCTCGGCATGGCCGGTCCTGTCGTCCTGCTCGGTCTGCTGCTCCAGTTCGCACCCACCGGGCCTTCGGCTGTCGCCTTGGGACTGTCGGTTTAACGGTGTGTGAGGGTCCGGCCTGATCCGAGAGGAGACGGCCGTGTCGGAC
>NZ_BAABBX010000006.1:0-110704 GCF_039538245.1 Gryllotalpicola kribbensis | reverse complement strand
GGCTCACCACGTTGATCACGCGGCACGCGCTCCCCGAGATTCACACCACCCCACGGGACGCGGCCCCACCCGCTCGGACGAGGTCGCGGCGCTGCAGATGCGGGACGGGGACGCCACGGGCTGAGGTCCGCGAGAGGGGGATTTAGGTGCGGCGCGCAGTTCGCACGATCGGCAATACGAACCGCCCCCGCGCGTGCGCCGAATCGTGCGTTCTACGCGCGGCTCCTACTGCAGCGCGTCCCACGGCGGCGGCGACTGCGGTGTCGTTGCCCGTCATGGGGACAGCGACACGGGGCATCCGCCCGCGAACGCGAAGAGCCGCGCACGCCCCGAGTGCGCCCGGCTAGGGTTAGGCGCATGCGCGCCCTGCTCAGACGTCGTTCTGTGCTCTGGCCCGCATTCATCGCCGTGCACCTCGCACTCGCGGCGGCGAACCTCACGCCCGGGGTGACCGGGAACTCCTTCAACGACGTCACCGGCTTCTATCGCGTGTGGGTCGACACGGCGGTCGCGGGCGGCGGCTGGCCCGCGATCGACCAGCCGTGGGTCTATCCGATCGTGGCGCTCGTGCCGATGGTCATCCCGCTCATCGGCGGCGACGCGGGCTACGGCGCGATCTGGCTGCTGCAGGTGAGCCTGCTGAACGCGACGGCCTTCGGCGTGCTGATCTCGCGCCCGACCGTGCCGCGAGTGCGCGCCGCCTGGTACTGGCTCGCCGCGCTGCTGGCGCTCGGCCCGGTGGCGCTCGGGCGGCTCGACATCATCTCCGTCGCCCTCGCGGTGCTCGCGGTCGTGGCGCTCGCGGCCCGCCCCTGGCTCGCCGGCGTGCTATTGGCGCTCGGCACGTGGGTGAAGTTCTGGCCCGCCGCGATCGTGCTCGCGATCGTCGTCGCCGCCAAAGAGCGCTGGCGGGTGCTCATCGCCGCCGTCGCGACGACCGCGGCGATCGTGGCCATCGCCTGGTTCGCGCTCGACGCGCGCGCCGTGTTCAGCTTCGTGGGGCAGCAGTCGGGGCGCGGGCTGCAGGTCGAGTCGCCGTTCGCGACGCCGCTGCTGTGGGCCGCATGGGCACGGATTCCCCACCTGAGCGTCTACTACGACACGGTGATCTACACCTTCCAGGTCTCGGGGCCGGGGGCCGCCGCGCTCGCCCGCATCGCGGACTGGTCGATGCCGATCGCGGTCGCCCTCGCCGTGCTGCTCGGGCTGCGAGCCGTGCTCGCGCGGGCCGAGCCGCGGGCCACGACGGCGTGGCTCGCGCTCGCCATCACGGTCGGGTTCTGCGCGTTCGACAAGGTCGGGTCGCCGCAGTACCACGCGTGGTTCGCCGTGCCGGTGATGCTCGGCCTGATGGTCTCGGGGCGGCGGTTCGCTCTTCCGGCGTGGCTGGTGCTGGCATCCACCGTGCTCACCCAGCTCATCTACCCGTGGTTCTACGACGCGATGCTCGCGCTGAACCCGGCCATGCTCGCCGTGCTCACCGCGCGCAATGCCCTCGAGCTCGCCGTCTTCGCCTGGGCGCTCGTCGCGCTCTGGCGCCTCGGTTCCACTGCTACGAAAGGAAACCAACGATGATCGTCGCCTTCTCTGTCGCTCCGTCGGGCGGGGCATCCGCCGCCGAAGACGGCTCGGTGCACGACGCCGTCGCCGCCGCGGTGCGCGTCGTGCGCGAGTCGGGGCTGCCCAACCGCACCTCGTCGATGTTCACCGAGATCGAGGGGGAGTGGGACGAGGTGATGGGTGTCGTGAAGCGCGCCACCGAGGCGGTGCTGCCGTTCGGCACCCGGGTCTCGCTTGTTCTCAAGGCCGACATCCGCCCCGGCCGCACCGGCGAGCTCGACGGGAAGATCGAACGGCTCGAGGCGGCGCTCGGCGACTGAGACCGCGGCCCGCGTCTTCGGCCGCCTTCGAAGAACGCTCGGATATTGTGGCCTGATTATGGTCGCCTATTCGCGCGTCGAGGACTCCCTCGGCGGGTACAACACGCGCCGTGCGGCACGTGCGGCAGAGGCGGCTCGTCGTGGTCACGCGCGCGACACCCCGTCGGGGGCCGTGCGCTGGCTGCTCTATCTTTCGCCCGTGATCCTCGTGGCGGCGTGGGTGCTGTTCAGGTTCTCGGTTCTGGGGTTCGCGATGCTCGATGTGAAGAGCCAGGTGGGCGTTCTCGAAGACCAGGTGACCTCTCTCGACACGGACCAGCTGCCGGGCACGGCCGCACGCATCACGCGCGACACCGACGTCGCGGTCGCGGCGGCGAACGACCCGATCGTGCGCGCGCTCGAGCGCGTGCCGGTCCTCGGCGGCAGCGAGACGCTTTTGCGGCAGCTCACCGAGGCGACCCAGAGCCTCGCGACGACGGTCGTCGCCCCGGCGGCGCAGCAGCTCAGCGCGATCGATCCGCAGACGCTGCGCACGGCCGACGGGGGCGTCGACCTCGATCAGCTGAAGCCCCTTGTCGAGGCGACGCCGCAGCTCGTCAGCTCGTACGACTCCGTCACGACGCAGGTCTCAGCGCTCGACACGTCGGCGGCGCTGCCCCCGATGGTGTCGGTGTGGCGCACCTTCAATGGGCTGCTCACGGGCCAGCAGGGCAATCTTCACCTCGCGAATCGGATGCTGCCGCTCGTCACCAACTCGCTGGGAGCCAACGGGCCGCGGCACTACCTGCTGGTCTTCCCCAACATGGCCGAGACGACGGCGGTCGGCGGAACGGCAGCGGCGATGGCCGAGCTCGAGTTCGATAACGGGCGGATGACGATCGTCGCACAGGGCTCGAGCTCTGACTTCCCGTGGCGCGACCAGAAGGGGCTCGGGCCGATCATGCCGACGGACCCGTCGGTCACGAACCTCTACGGCGACATCACCTACGAGCGCCTCAACCTCGCCTTCAGCCGGCCCGACGTGCCCACGGGGGCGAAGATCGCCCAGGCGTTCTGGCAGCAGTACAAGGGCGGCTCGCTCGACGGGGTGATCGTGTTCGACCCCAAGGCGCTCGCCGACATGCTGGGTGCGACCGGCCCCGTGAAGCTTTCCACCGGGCAGACCCTGACGAAAGAGAACGTCGTCGCCGAACTGCTCAACAAGGCGTATTTCACCTATCGCGGGAAGTACAAGAGCGCGAGCAAGAACTCGCACTACACCGACGTGATGACGGGCAAGTTCTTCTCTGCGGCGACCGCGTCGATCTTCAGCGCCTTCCTGCACAACTCGTCGAACCCGGCCGCGATGGCCAAGGCGGTCGTGAGCGGGGTCAAGACCGACGACATCAAGCTCTGGTTCTCGAATCCCGACGAGCAGAAGCAGCTCGACGGCACCCAGATTCAGGGCGTGCTGCCCACCGACAACGCGAAGAAGACCGTGACGGGCGTCTTCTTCCGCGACCAGTCAGGCGGCAAGATGGATGCCTATCTCAAGACCGCTGCGACGCTCACGGCCAACACCTGCACGGCCGGCGCCTCGAACTACGTGGTCGATGTGCGCCTGCGCAGTACGCTCAGCATGGCGCAGTTCCGCAAGCTTCCGGCCTATATCGCGCCGAAGGGCGGCGAGTCGTTCACGACGACGATGGTCTACATCTACGCGCCGGTCGGTGCGACGGCCGAATCGGTCTCGGTGACCGTCGCGGGCAAGCGGATCTCGCAGGATGAGATCCAGATCACGCAGGATCTCGGCCGCACGGTGGTCGCGTTCCCGACCAGGATCGAGCCCGGCCACACCGCCAAGGCCAAGGTCTCCTTCACGGGCGCGTCCGGCACGCTCGGGCAGCCGACCCTGCAGGTTCCGCCGATGTACCACTCGACCGCGACCAAGGTCTCGCAGGAGGCCTGCACGACGAGCCCGAGCCAGGGCAAGTGAGCGCGCATATCGCGATCGACGCCCGGCGGATCAACACCAGCACGGGCCGCTACATCGAGCGGCTGCTGCACCACCTCGAGCGGCTCGACGAGCGCAATCGCTACACCGTGCTGGTCCCGCACGCAGACCTCGACTACTGGACGCCGCAGAACCCGCGCTTCACCACCGTGCCCTCAGACTTCGCGATCTATTCGCTGGCAGAGCAGACCGGGTTCAAGCGCCAGCTCGACGGCATCCGCGCCGACCTCGTGCACTTCCCGATGCCGCAGCAGCCGCTGCGCTATCGCGGCCCGCACGTGACCACCTTCCACGACCTGACGCTGATCAACACCTACAACAGCGACAAGCGCTGGCTGGAGTACCGCGTCAAGCAGCTCGTCGGCCGGTACGCGTTCCGGCACGCGCTGCGCTCGAGCGCGCACATCATGGTGCCGAGCGCGTTCACCAGGGACGCCCTGGTCGAGTTCGGGCACATCGACCGCGCGAAGGTGACGGTCACCTACGAGGCGGCCGAGCTGCCCGAGGGGGCGCGCGCCGCCGGGGAGCCCGCCGCGACCGGCATCCCGTTCGCCCGCTACCTGCTCTATGTCGGGCTGCAGCCCGACTACAAGAACATCCGCCGCCTCGCTCAGGCGCACCAGCGGCTGCTCGACCGGCACCCCGATCTCGGGCTGGTGCTCGTGGGCACCAAGTTCCCCTCCGTGCAGGCGAACGAGCGGCTCTTCAGCGAGCTCGGCTACCGCAACATCCACTTCACCGGCTATCTCAGCGAAGCTGAGCTGGATGCCGCCTACCGCGGCGCCCTCGCCTACGTGTTCCCCTCGCTCTCCGAGGGCTTCGGGCTTCCGGGCCTCGAGGCGATGCTGCGCGGAGTGCCCGTCGTGAGCAGCCGGGCGAGCTGTCTGCCCGAGATCTACGGCGACGCGGCACGCTACTTCGACCCGATGGACGTCGACGACATGGCGCGGGTGATCGCCACAGTGGTCGAGAGCGCACCCCTGCGCGCGCAGCTGAAGGATGCCGGCGATTGGCGGGCCTCGCAGTTCTCGTGGCGCCGCATGGCCGAGCAGACCCTCGGGGTCTACGAGTCGGTCCTCGCGCGCTGACGCCGGGGCCGCTCGGCGGGCTCAGCCTTCCGGCGCCCCCACGACGCGGTCGACGGCGCGACTGCGGCGCAGCACGTCGGCGACCGTGCGGTGCGCGGGCCGCGTGAACAGGCCGCGAGCGGCGGCGCGCGCCACGACCGCGAGATAGCCGAGCTTGTTCGGGGCGTTGCGGAACTGCGCCCGCAGGCTGCGGGTGAGGGCGAGCACGATGCGGTTGCGGTTGAACGAGCGGTTGCGCCCGACCTCGCGGTACCACCAGAGGTAGTTGCGCACGTTGTAGAGGTTGCGAGCACCGTTGTAGTGAGCGGGGCCCGGATTCCCCGCGAGGTGCGCGATCTTCGCGGTCGGAACCATCGCGGCGGGCCCGAACGCGTGCAGGCGCGCGGTGTACTCGACGTCGTCGTGCCAGATGAAGAAGTCGCCGAGGGGCAGGTGGGTGCGCCGCATCGCCTCGGCCGACAGCAGCGGCCCGACGAAGGTCGTGGCGGCGACGGCGATGAGCCCGAGCGGCGCCATGCGGTACTGCACGGCGAAGTCGGTGTTCAGCTCGGGGTAGTTGCGCGGCCCGGTGTCGCCCGTTTCGTCGACCACGTGCGGGGCGACGAACGACGGCCGGTCGAGCTGCGCGGTGGCCCCGAGCAGCAGTTCGAGGCAGTCGAGGTCGGGAATGGCGTCGTCGTCCATCAGCCACACCCAGTCGGTGCCGAGCTCGAGCGACCACGCGCAGCCGCGCTCGAAGCCGCCGGCGCCGCCCAGATTGTCGGATGCCTCGATGAGCATCAGCTCGCCCCGTGCGGCCCGGGCTTCGAGCTCTGGGCGCGTGCCGTCGGTAGAGCCGTTGTCGATCACGACGATGCGGTCGACCGGCCGCGTCTGCGCGCGCAGCGCGTCGAGCACGCGCGTCACGAGCGCACGGCGGTTGTAGGTGACGACGACCGCGGTGACATGCGGGGGCGATGCGGGCAAGGAACGGTCCTTCGAGAGTGGGGTCGTGCTCAGACTAGAGGACGGGGCTCGTCGGTTCTGGCGGTCGCACTCAATCCCCGTGTGACCTCCGAAGGTCGCCGAGAAGCGCGGAGAGGCTGTGTGCCGACGGCATCCGGCGGCTCAGCCCGCGTGCTCGGGGTCCTCGAAATGCTGCCGCCACGACTCTGCTGACACGAGCTCGGGCAGGGCGGCCCGGTAGCGCGCTCGCAGGCTCTCCCACTCGCGCGCGAGGCGGCGGTGCAGACGGATGCTGTCGCGCAGCTGCCGCCGGAAGCGGGCACGATCTCGCGTGTAGCGGTTGGCCCCGCTGCCGTCGGCGGTGATCACGATCGCGGAGTCGAGCCGGGGGAGTCGCCACCACGTCGCCTGCTGCTTGCTGAGCACGGGCTGCGGCTGGCGTCGCGCGCTCGCGCGAACCGGGATGATGAGCTGGCGCGCCACCCAGCGCAGCGTCGCGAGGGCGAGCGCGGCGCCGTGGGGCGCCGGCGCTGGGGGCGCGGATGTCGCGGCAGCGCGCGCCGGAAGAGGGAGCTTCTCGGTCTCGCTGAACTCGGCCGCCGCGGCTCGCGGCCACTGCAGGGACGTCGCGAGCGCGGCGTGCAGCACCCCCGGCCCGGCGAGCACGTCGGCGAGAGCGCGGTGCCGCAGGGTGACGGCGTAGTACTGCATGGAGAGCAGGTGCTTGAGATCCTGTCGCCGGCTGTCGGCGAGCAGAGCGCCGCCTGCGGGGCGGTCGGAATGGAGCAGTGCCGCGATCGTGCGGTTGCGGGCGTGAAAGTACGCCTGCCAGTCGATCGAGTCGTCCTTGTCGAGCCACGACAGGTGCCAGAGCGCGGCACCGGGCAAGGTGACCGTGGGGAAGCCCGCGGCCTTCGCGCGCAGGCCGTATTCGGCGTCGTCCCACTTGATGAAGACAGGAAGCGCGAGCCCGATCGCCCGCACGACCGCGGTCGGGATGAGGCACATGAACCAGCCGTTGAAGTCGCCCTGCTCGCGCCGGTGCAGCCACGGCGACTCGGCGATCGGGCGCGCCGCCAGATCCCAGCGGCGATGCTCGGGGTCGGGCGGGCCCCAGTTGAAGACGTCGTCGTCGACGACCTCGCTCCATGCGTGCAGCACGGTGCGGCGGGTCAGGTCGAACATGTGGCCGCCGACGAGTGTCGGCGTGCGGGCATGGCGATGGAAGCGCAGGGCGCGCAGGATGCCCTCGGGCTCGACCTCGACGTCGTCGTCGAGCAGCATGACTGCGGACGCGGCCGGGCGCTCCACGGCCTCGGCCATGACGCGGGCGAAACCGCCGGAGCCGCCGAGATTCGGTTGGCGGATGATGCGCAGGAGCTCGCCGAGCTCGTCGCGCACCTCTGCGTAGCCCGGCTCGTCGCTCACGAGCCGCGTGCCCTGATCGACGACGAGCACCTGGTCGAGCTCGGCCGCGAGCGCGGGGTGCGCGGCGATCGCCCGCAACGTCGCCACCGCGAAGTCGGGCTTGTTCATCGTCGTCATGCCGAGCAGGAGGAGGCCGGGCTGCGTCGGCGAAGCATCCGTCGTCCACTGCGCCTCGCTCAGTGTGAGCTCGCCGCCGCCCGCCGCCAGCTCGAGCCAGAGCCAGCCGCCCTCGTCGAACTCGCCGAGCTCTGCCGCGAGCGTCGTCGTGGTCGTGCCCGTCACGGCACGCTCCTCGACGACGCGCGCGCGGCCCGCGGCATCCGAGGCCCACAATGCGATCGTGCCCTCGCCCGCGGTCGATGCGATCAACTGCACGCGCTCAACGTTGGTGGCGTGCTGCCAGTACGACGCGGGAAACGCGTTGAAGTAGCTCAGCAGCGACACGTGCGCGCCGGGTGCGATCGTCAATGAGCTGGGCGTCACGCGGGCCTTGCTCTCCGAGAGCTCGCGCGCGAGATAGAGGGCACGATCGGCTGCCCGTTCGCCCGGGGGAAAGACGAGCGATTGCAGCACGGACATCCCATGAGGCTAGCGGGATCGAGCATGCACCCGCAGACGATGCTCGTATGCCGGATCGCTGCCCCCAGGTCCGAAGGAGCGTCTGGCAATCCACCCCGAATTGGCGTCGCTGGACGAAGGTATAGGAATCTGAAGCTCTGATAGTTTTTCGAAGGCGGCGTCTGTTCAGCGACTGTTCACGTTCTTGTTCAACGCGGTTCGGCGGAAAGCAGTACGGGCCGGAGCGCGACAGCGGCGCTTCGCATACGTGAGAGGTGCACACCCTGTTGAAGTTCGAAGCCACGCGCCCGTGCCACGCGCGCACCGGGGAGTAGCCGTGGCAGACACTGTCTCGGAGAGCGGCTTCGCTTCGCTGTCGGAGACCCGGCCGCTTAACCGGGTGGGGCGACTCCTCATCACGTCTATCGCGTGGGAACGTGTCGAGCTCACACTGACGCTCTCCTTCCCGGAACCGCCTACCGGGCAGGTTGACTTCATCATCTACGACTTGCTTCGCGCGTTCCCGGTCGCTGCTGAGCCGCTCGGCGACGGGCGGTATCGCATCGCCCTCAACGTCACGAACTTCAGGGACCGGAAGGAAATCCCGAACGGCTCGTGGCGGGTGATGGCCGTGGTTGACGGCCGTCGCGGCCCGATCGCAACGTATTCGCTGACGAGGGCGGACGAGTTGACGGTCGGCTCGCGCAGCTTCGTCTACAACGGCAACGCCTCGTGCTATGTCGTCTCGTTCGGGTTGAGCGAAGACGATCACGCGGACGTGATCATGCGGACGTATCAGATGAACCGCAGACGTTCCGCGGGGCTCAGCACGGGCGTCAGCGTATCGGTTCCCCGCCCGGTCACGCGCATCCGGCGCGCGCTCAACGGTCTTGATCGCTACACGGCGGGATACTCGGGTCGGCTGCTCCGGAATCTCGACGTTCGCACCGGGGGCCGGGTGACATCGGCCACACATAGCGCGCTTCACAGGGTGCGCAACCGCGGAGGGGTACTCCCGAAGGCAGGCCGCAAGAGGACGGGCGACGCTCGCGGCGCAGGCGCGCGCACTGCTGGTAGTCGCCCACGCATCCTCTTCGCTTCGGAGATGCGGCCCGACATCTCGGGAAACCTGCTTCGCATTCGCGACCGGATGGTAGAGCGGGGGCTCGACTCTCAGTTCGAGCTTCGCTACCACTTCCGGACTATCAGCATGGAGACCCCTGAGGACACCCGAAAGCTGGTCGCAGAGTTCACATCGGCTGACATCGTCCTGATCGACGACTACTTCCCCCTCCTCAACACGATCGACCCCCGTCCGAATACGCGCGTCATCCAGGTTTGGCATGCCGGCAGCGGCTTCAAGTCCGTCGGCTACAGCCGATTCGGGAGATATGGCAGCCCGAAACTGGGAGGGGCGCATCGCAAATACACATTCGCGATCGCCGGCTCCACCCACCTCGTTTCGGTTTACTCGGAAGTGTTCGGGATCCCGCCGGAGGCAGTGATTCCTACGGGCCTGCCGCGAATCGACACGTTCCTCGACCCAGAGCGCGCCGACCGGCTGAAGCAGGAGTTCAAGAGCGACTACCCGCAGTTCGCGGGAAAGAAGGTCATCCTGTTCGCGCCGACGTTCCGGGGGCGAGGGGCGAGTTCCGCCTTCTACGACTACTCACGGCTCGACTTCGCCAGGCTTCATGAGGCATGCGGCGACGAGTACGTGGTTCTCTTCCGCATGCACCACTTCGTCCCCGGGGCGCCGCCCATTCCGGAGGAGTTTTCCGACCGCCTCGTGGATTTCTCGCACTTCCCTGACACGAACGACCTGCTTCACTCGGTGGACGTCCTCATCACGGACTATTCGTCGATCGTGTACGAATTCTCGCTGCTCGATCGGCCGATGCTTTTCTTCGCCTATGACAAGGACCTCTATTCGGCGACGCGCGGATTCCACCGCAGTTATGAGGAGACGGCGCCTGGGCGCATCTGCACGACGATGGACGAGCTCGTCGACGCGCTGAAGACCGGGGATTTCGAAGAGTGGAAGATCGAGCGCTTCCGTGCGGAGAACTTCGATCACATCGATATGTCGTCCGCCGATCGGGTGATCGATCAGTTGATCCTCAGCGACCCGCGAGACACACCGGAGGCTCAGGCGGCACGCGAATTGGATGCGAAGCGCTGCGCCGAAGCACTCCGATTTGCCGCTGAACAGATGGTCGAAGAGTTCCCGGGAAGTCCGGTGGCAGAACGAGCAACTGAGCAACTCAGCCTCATGACAGGTGCGGAAGGTGGCCGCTGATGAACGTCGCAGTGATCTTTGCCGGCGGTGTCGGCTCGCGGATGAACACCCGGTCTGCGCCTAAGCAGTTCCTCGAGGTCCATGGGAAGCCGATCATCATCCGGACCCTCGAGCATTTCGAAGAGCACCCCGAGATCGATGGAATTGTTGTGGCGATCCTGCCGGAGTACCGGGAGCATCTCCTTCGTCTGATCCACCGCTACGACCTGCAAAAGGTGCGCGAGATCGTCGACGGCGGCAAGACGGGCCAAGAGTCGCGCCACCGTGCGCTGCAGGCCGTCGCGGCCTCGTATCCGCCCGATACGGTCGTTCTGATTCACGATGGTGTGCGCCCGCTCATCAGTGCCGAGTTGATCACCACGAACATCCGCGCTGTCGAAGAGTATGGATCGGCGATCACGTGCACCAAGGCCAACGAGACGATTGTCATCTCGACCGACGAGCGCGTGGACGCAGTCATTCCGCGCGAGAACCTCTACACGGCGCAGGCTCCCCAGAGCTTCCGTCTCGGGCACGTTCTCGGCATGTACGACCGTGCTGTGGCGGAGGGCGAGAACGACTCAATAGATTCGTGCACCCTGATGGTCCGCTACGGCCATTCCGTGCACGTAATCGACGGGCCGCGCTCCAACATCAAAATCACGACCGCGGAGGACTTCTACATCTCGAGGACCTTCTTCGAACTGGTTGAGAACCAGCAGATCATCGGAGCGTGACGCGTGTCTGAACTGAGCTGGGTGAACCAGGTGATCGCCGGAGATCTCGATGAGATCCTCGCGCGAGAGCTCCCGTGGGAGCAGCTATATGGCAGCCGAGTGCTGGTTACGGGCGCGTCGGGCATGCTCCCCTCGTACACCGTCTACACCCTGCTCGCTCTCAATGACCGTTTCAACGCAGGCATCACGGTGTGCGGCCTCGTGCGGAATGAGGAGAAGGCACGGGCAATCCTTTCTGGAATCGTCGACCGCCCCGATTTCCAGCTGATCGCACAGGACATCGCACTACCCGTCGAAATCGAGGGCCCGGTCGACTATGTCTTCCATGGCGCGAGCGCGGCGCGGCCATCGTTGCATGCGGCCGACCCCGTCGGCACCATCCGAGCGAACCTGGTCGGCACGTTCAACCTTCTCGATATGTGTGTTGCCAAGCAGAGCCGCGGATTCGTCTTCATGTCATCCGCCGAAGTGTATGGCGCTCAACCCCCCGGCACCGAGCTCATCCCCGAGACGAGCTTCGGTGGCTTCGACATCTTGAACCCCCGTGCGTCCTACTCGGAGGGCAAGCGTGCTGCAGAGACGATCTGCGCCGCCTACACCGCGCAATATGACCTGACCTGCCGGATCGTTCGTTTCGGGCACATCTATGGGCCCGGGATGGCGCTCGATGACGGCCGCGTGCAGGCAGATTTCGCGGCCAACGTCGTGCGTGGCCAGGACATCGTTCTCAACAGTGATGGGTCCGCCGTGCGTACCTACACCTATGTTGCGGATGCGATTGCAGGCATGTTCTACGCATTGCTTCGCGGAAACGAGATGGCCTACAACGTGGCTGACCCCCGCGGTTTCGTGTCGATCCGGCGCCTTGCTGAGCTCTTCACGCAAGTGCGCCCGGAGAACGGTTCAAAGCTTGTCTTCACGAACGAGGCGGATGCTCGAGCGTACAGCGCGGCTAGGGCTCAAGGGCTCGACAGCGCACGGGTGGGCGCGCTCGGATGGACGCCGCTTGTAGATCTTCCCAGCGGGCTCTCGCGGATGGTGGATGCACTCTCTCACCATTTGATCGTCGGTGCGACTGAGCCGCTTCAGCCCTGAACCTGACCGTCAGGGGTGCACGTGGCGCGCTCGCTGCCCCAGACTTCTAAGTACAGTTGTGGGGGCTACGCCTCACATACCGCCCCACCCAAGCCCATTGAGAGCCGATCAATGCAAGAACTTCGCGAATTGAAGCCCTACTCGGATAATGAGGGCAACGTCGTCATCTACGAGGGTGTGTTGCCACCTCAGGCAAAAGTAGCCATTAAGTTTCGAGGCAGCGGCAACGTAGTTCAGGTTGCAGAAAACGCAAAGATAGTCGACCTAGCCATCGAATTCGCCGGCAGTGGCGGCCGAGTTCAAATCGGAGGAACGCACGGTCAGCGCACAGGCCTGCGATTCAACGTTCGCATCGGTCATTCCTCGAGTCTTACGGTGGGTGACGACGTTGGGTGTGAGTCGCGCACGTTCGTCCGAGCCTCTGAGGGGGCGGCGGTAACCATCGGTGATGACTGCATGTTTGCCGCAGGCATTGAGATCCGCGCTGACGATACTCACGCGATCTATGACGTGCGTACAGAGAAGCGGGTGAATCCGGCTCGCGCGATAGATATTGGCGCGCATGTATGGCTCGGTAAGGACGTGACAGTGATGGGTGGAGCGTCCATCGGGTCAGGTTCCGTTGTTGGCTTCGGGAGCGTGGTGACGCGTGATGTCCCGAATAACTGCGTTGCAGCAGGAGTACCGGCGCGTGTGGTGCGGCGCGACATTGCGTGGGAGCGGCCCGAACTCCACTATCGCTTGCCAGGAATCGAAGGTCTTGCTCCGGGCCAGAAGAAGAGCGTGGAGTACTGGAACCTCACTGTCGACGACACAGAGTGACCGGCAGCCTCGTCGCGATGCCGTTTCGGCTGATGTTGGGCTCTCGTGACGTCAATGCAGGCGCGTGCTCACGACGGTCGTTTTAGAAGCAGGAGGCCCTTTGCTCGGCGGTAGTTTCTGCTCACGTGGCCATAGATAGATGCCGACAATCTCGGGAGATCCAGGCGTGCAACAGCTTTTCGAACTCAAGCCCTACGCGGACGACCGGGGCAATGTCGTCGTTTACGGTGGCCAACTCGAGCCCGGTGCCAAGGTGCGCGTTAGTTTTCGTGGATCAGGCAACGTCCTCAAGATCGCCGATACCGCGAAGGTCGTGGACCTTGCTGCGGAATTTGCCGGTGACAACGGCAGGATCGATATCTCTGAGACTTCAAAGCCGAGGACCGGGTTGCGACTCAACATTCGCGTCGGTCACGAGTCCTCTGTGGCTATTGGAGCCAATGTGGGCTGCGAGACACGCATGTTCGTTAGTGCTTCTGAAGGAGCCTCCGTTGTGGTGGGCGAAGATTGCATGATTGCGACGGGGGTCGAACTTCGCACGGACGATAGCCACGCTATATATGACGTTCGTTCAAGGAAGCGCGTCAATCCGGCTCGTTCCATCACTATCGGTGAACACGTCTGGCTGGGGAAAAGTGTTGTGGTTATGGGCGGCGTGACCATCGGATCTGGATCGGTTGTTGGTTTTCGAAGCATCGTGACGCGTGACATTCCCAACAACTGCGTCGCGGTTGGAGCGCCGACTCGCGTAGTGCGTCGCAATGTGGCGTGGGAACGTCCGGTGCTCGCCTACCGTGCACCGAATGTGAGCGGGCTGGCCCCTGGAGAGGTGCGAACAGCACGATACTGGAAGCTCACTTCCACGGACCCATCAGCTGGTCAACCAGAACCGGGCACCAGGGCCGACCAAGTGAGCGGGCAAGGGTCTGCTGCCCGCGAGAGGCCTCGCGCGTTCACCTGGATCCGTCACAAGCTGCGCGGCCTCGCCCGCTAGGCGTGAGCCCAACGGGCGTCTCCTGGCCCTGCGCCGTGCACATCGTCGGCAATCGACGCGCGTAGTTCTTCAGTTCGTCGATAGGCGCAGCTTGTTCTCCCACGTCGAAAGCGCGGCCCCAATCGCCATGTGCATGTCGAGGTACTGGTAAGTGCCGAGGCGGCCGCCGAAGACCACGCCCTTCTCGGCCTCGGTCAGCTCGCGATAGGCGAGCAGGCGCTGCCGGTCCGTTGGCGTGTTGACCGGGTAGTACGGCTCGTCGCCCTGGTCGGCGAAGCGCGAGTACTCGCGCACGATCACGGTGCGGTCGTCCGGGTACCACTCGCGCTCGGGGTGGAAGTGCCGGAACTCGTGGATCCGCGTGTACGGCACATCGAGGTCGGCGAAGTTCATGACAGGCGTGCCCTGGAAGTCGCCGACCGGAAGGACTTCCTGCTCGAAGTCCAGCGTGCGCCATGACAGCGGGCCGGCCTCGAACTCGAAATAACGGTCGAGCGGGCCCGTGTAGACGATCGGCAGCTGCCCGACGACGGCGCGCTTGTTGAGCGGCTGGGACTCGTCGAAGAAGTCGGTGTCGAGCCGGACCTCGATGTTGGGGTGGTCTGCCATTCGCTCGAGCCATGCCGTGTACCCATCGACGGGCAGGCCCTCGTGGGTGTCGTTGAAATAGCGGTTGTCGTAGGTGTACCGAACCGGCAGCCGTGAGATGACGCTCGCGGGCAGCTCTGAGGCGGGCGTCTGCCACTGCTTTGCGGTGTAGCCGGCGATGAACGCCTCATAGAGCGGGCGCCCGATCAGCGCCACACCCTTCTCTTCGAGGCTTTGCGCGGTCGCGGCATCGAACTCGCTCGCAAGCTCGGCGATCAGGTCGCGGGCGGATGCCGGCGAGTGCGCGGCACGGAAGAACTGGTTGATCGTGCCGAGGTTGATGGGGAGCGGGAAGACCTCACCGTTGTGGGTGGTGTACACGCGGTGCACATACGGCGTGAATGCCGTGAAGCGATTGGCGTAAGCCCAGACCTTCTCGTTCGACGTGTGGAACAGGTGCGCGCCGTAGCGGTGCACTTCGATCCCGGTGCTCGGCTCCGGCTCGCTATATGCGTTTCCTCCCACGTGTGATCGGCGTTCGATCACTGTGACGCGCAGCCCCGCAGCGGCCGCCTGTTCGGCGATCGTCAGCCCGAAGAAGCCGCTGCCTACGACGAGCAGGTCGGGACTGTTCACTTCTTGCCGGTCGCCGGCTTCTTGGCGGCGCTGAGCATCGCGATCGCGGTTTCCACGTCGCCGTCGTACTTCTTGACGCCCTTCTCGATCACGACGCCCCGGTCGCACAACTCGCGCACCGTCGACATGTCGTGGCTGACAACGACCATGGTCTTGCCGTGATCCACCAGCTCGCGGATCTTTGCGCGACACTTTGCTCGGAACGGAGCATCGCCGACCGAGAGGATCTCGTCGACCAGCAAGATATCCATCTCAGTGTGGATCGCGACCGAGAATGCGAGCCGCATGAACATGCCAGAGGAATAGTGCTTCACTTCGGATTCGAGGAAGTCCCCGATCTCGCTGAACTCGACGATCGAGTCGAAACGCTCGTCGGTCTCTTTCTTGCTCATGCCGAGGATTGCTGCGTTGAGGTAGACGTTCTCCCGACCGGTGAGATCCGGGTGAAAGCCAGCACCCACTTCGATCAACCCGGCTACACGGCCGCGCGTCAAGACACGACCTCGATCGGGCTCGAGCACGCCCGACATCAGCTTGAGCAGGGTCGACTTGCCCGAGCCGTTGAGCCCAAGCACCGCAACGGACTCGCCTTCGCCAACGGTCAGATCTATGCCTTTGAGCGCCTCAAAAGTCGTGGACAGCGGCTCGCCCTTGACGGTGCTCAGAAGCGCGTCCTTCATCGAGCGCGCCTTGCGAAGTCGGAAGGCCTTGTGCACCTCGTCAATGATGATCGAGGGCCGGACATCCTTGCTGTTCTTCCTCATCACAGCCGTGTTGATCTCGTCGATACTCATCACAGGTCCTGGGCGAAAGTGCGCTCGCGGCGGCGGAACACGAGCTGGCCGATAACGATGACGACGGCGGTAATGACGATCGCGATGATCGAGCCGCGCCAGAGATGCGGGATCAGATTGACGGAGTCAGCCGGCCCCATGTACCAGAAACCGCGGTGCAGCAGCCCCACGGCGGTGGTCAGAGGGTTCAGCAGGTAAAGCTGCTCCGCCCAGTGAGGAAGCGCGTCGCCAACGTGCTTCCAGCTGTACATAACCGGTGCAGTCCACGTGACGAACAGTCGGATGACGTCGACCAAGTTCTGCGCATCACGGTAAGCGACGTTGATCGCGCCGAAGATGAGTCCCAACCCAGTCGAGAGCAGGGTGAGGATGCCGATCCCGAGCAGGCCTGTGCCGATTGTCATCATCGACGGGCGCCAACCTGACAGCAGTCCGGCGATGATCAACACGCCCATCTGCGGGAGGAAGTGGACGAGCGCATTGAGCACCGCCGCGACGGGGAACAACTCGCGCGGCAGATAGATCTTCTTGACCAACGCCTTGTTGTCGGTGATCGACTTCGTTGCGGCTCCGAACGACTCGTTGAAGAAGTTGATGGCGATGATGCCGGACAGCAGGTAGACGGCGAAGTCGTCGATGCCGCGGTTGTTGCCGAGCAGCACACCCATGACGAAGTAATAGATGACGTATTGCGAGAGCGGTCGCGAATACGACCACATCCACCCGAGCGCGGCATTGCGGTAGCGCGTTGAGGTTCCTTTGCGCACGAGCAGGCCGAGCAGATAGCGCCGGCGGATGACGTCTGCCAGACCGCCGCCGCGACCGGGGGTCTGAAAATCAGAGAGGTCGATCGAGGAATCGATCACGAGGTGTAGGGCTTTCTTCCGAGTAGTGAATTCGTGCGAGGCACGGAAAACTTCTTGAGCATACCTTCAGGAATCGTGGGGTCACCTGAGCCGGGCGGTGGTGGCAAGCGCATCCTCCAATCCAGTCACGGTCCGCTCGTCGGCGAATTCGGCGGCCCGCGCCCGAGCACGTTC
Source organism: Gryllotalpicola kribbensis (assembly GCF_039538245.1). Taxonomy (NCBI): domain Bacteria; kingdom Bacillati; phylum Actinomycetota; class Actinomycetes; order Micrococcales; family Microbacteriaceae; genus Gryllotalpicola; species Gryllotalpicola kribbensis. Next base: position 93,828 of record NZ_BAABBX010000006.1, on the reverse strand, counting down.
GCCCAATGCCGCGCGCCGTCCCGCATCGTTTGCGAGACGCAGCAGCTTCGCCGCGAGAGCCTCGGCGTCTCCCGGCGGCACGAGCACCCCTGTCTCGCCGCCGGCGATGATCTCTGCCGGTCCGCCCTGATCGGGGGCGACCACGACGAGGCCGTGCGCCATTGCCTGGGGCACGACCTGGCCGAAGGCCTCGGGCGTGATCGAGCACAGCGCGAGCACATCGCTTTCGGCCAGCAGCGCCTCGACATCGGCGACGTGCCCCACGAACGAGATGGCCGCCCCTGACTCCGCTGCGCGTCGGCGCAGCCCCTCGGCGTAGCCGTCGTCGCCGAAGACCGCGTCGCCCGCGATCGTGAACTCGAAGGCATCCGCATGCCCGCCCTGCGCGAGCAGCCGCGCCGCCGCGATGAGCACGTGCACGCCCTTCCACGGGTAGAGCCTGCTGAGCGAGAGCACGCGCAGGGGGCCGTCGGCCGCGGCGCGGTGCGGTGCCGAGATCGGCGCCGAGATACCGCTCACGGGGTAGGCGACGGCGTGCGGCATCCGTCGCCTGATCGGCTCGCTGAGCCCGCTCAGCGTGAACGCGCTGTTCGCGATCACTCCGTCGAATCGTGGCAGCGCGACCCGGTGGAGCAGGGCGCGCTTGAGCGCGCCCAGCGAGTGCGCCGACACGTCCTCGCGCACGTACGCGACCCAGGCCGGCCCGCGGAACCGCGCGGCGGCGAGCAGGTAGATGCAGCGCGTGCTGTTCGCCACGACGATGTCGGGAGCAAGCTCGCGCAGCGCGCGCCGCAGGGCGCGCACCTTCCCGAGCGCGCCCCATTTGCCTGCGCGGCCGGCGATCACAGTGGTGCGGATGCCTGCCTGCTCGAGTCGCGCCACCAGGGGCCCGTTCTCGAGCAGAACCGACGAGCGCTCCAGCTCGCTCGGGTGCTCGAGATAGCGCGCGAGCCCGAGCTGGCCACCGCCGAGTGCGCCCGAGTGGTCGACGAAGACGACGCGGGTCACCGCGCCGCCCGCTGCGTCTCTGGCAGGTGCGGGGCGGCCCAGGCGGTGAACGCCTCGGCGAAGCGCGCGCGCGAGAACCGGGCCGCCTCGGCGGTCGCGTCGAAGGGCGGAAGTGCGAGCGCTGCGGCGATCGCGTCGGCGACGGCCTCGGGTGCCGGGTCGCGGAAGTGGGCGCCCGTGACGCCGCTGCGCACGGTCTCGAGCGAGCCGCCCTCGGCGATCGCGACGACCGGCGTGCCCGCGGCGATCGCCTCGATCGGCATGATGCCGAAGTCCTCGACGGCGGGGAACACATAGACGGCCGCGAGTTGATAGAGGGCGTAGAGCAATGCCGTCGACGGGGCGTCGACGAACACGACGGGCTCGCGCTGCGCCGCGGCCTGCGCGGCGAGGGCCTCGCGCTCGGGGCCGCTGCCGGCGATCACCGCGGGGAGCCCGGCGCGGGCCGCAGCGGCGACCACGAGGTCGAGCCGCTTGTAGGGGATGAGGCGCGAGGCGCCGAGCACGAAGCGCTCGGGCAGCGCCTCGACGATCGCGGTCTCGGCGGGGCTGAGACGCTCGCGCCAGTCGGCCACCCCCTGAATCGTCTCGACATCGACCGGCGGGTGGAGCACCGCCGCGTCGAGGCCCCAGCTGCGCCGAATCCGGTCGCGAACGTATGCGCTGTTCGCGGCGACGGCCGTGAGCTCGCCGGCCCGCCGGCGATCGATCGGGCGCAGGATGCCTGCCGCCGCGCGCGCCAGTGCGCCCGAACCGCGCCGATCGAGCTCGTGCGCCCAGACGTAGCGCGCCGGGGTGTGCACGTAGGCGAGTTTCGGAACCCCCGCGCTGCGGCCGCGCGGGCGGATCTGGTGCGCGAACATGTGGGAGCTCGCGATCACCCAGTCGTACGGCTCGTCGCGGGGGACCGCCGTGCGCCACGCGGCCGCCAGCGCCGGCACCGAGGCCGCCTTCCGGTCGCGCAGCGGCGAGCGGGCAAGCCAGAGCTCGCGCACGCGCCGGTCGGGGAAGCGCTCGGGCGCGTTGTTCCACGACGTGATGAGATCGGCGTCGGGGTAGAGCGCGGCGATCGCCTCGAACACGTTCTCAGAACCGCCGGTGCGCTCGATCCACTCGTGGGCGATGAGCCCGGTCATGCCGCGCCGTCGCCGAACGCGACGACTTTCACGGTGCGCCAGAGGATGGCGATGTCGCCCATGAACGACCAGTTCTCGACGTAGTAGAGATCGAAGCGCAGCGCGTCGTCCCAGGTCAGGCGCGAGCGGCCGTTGATCTGCCACAGCCCGCTCATTCCCGGCTTCATGCGGTGGCGGCGGTGCGCGTCGTCGTCGTACAGCTCGACCTCTTTGGCGACCTGCGGGCGCGGCCCGACCAGGCTCATGTCGCCGATGAGGACGTTGAGCAGCTGCGGCAGCTCGTCGAGGGAGTGCTTGCGGATGAACCGGCCGACGGGGGTGATGCGCGGGTCGTCGTTGACCTTGAACAGCGGCTGGTCCGTCGTGCCCTGCAGGTCGAGCAGCGACTGCAGCTGCTCGTCGGCGCCCGGGATCATCGAGCGGAACTTGAGCATGCGGAACGGCTTGCCGCCGCGGCCGATGCGTTCCTGCGTGTAGAACACCGGGCCCCGGCTGGTCAGCGCGATCGCGACGGCCACCGCGAGGAACACCGGAGAGCCGATGATGAGGGCGGCGAGGGATGCCACGATGTCGAACGCGCGCTTCAGGGCGGTGTTCCACGGTGCGAGGCTCGGGAAGTCGATGTAGATCAGCGGAAGGCCCGCGACGGGGCGCGCGTGCAGGCGGGGGCCCGCGATGTCGGTGATCGATGACGCCACGACGAGGTTCACACCCAGGTCCTCGAGTTCCCACCCGAGCCTGCGGAACTCCTTGGGCGACAGGCTGTGCGAGTCGGCGACGACGAGAACCTCGGCCTGGGCGTCGGCGATGGCCGTCAGAACGCCGTCGGCGTCGTCGAGCACGGGCACGTCGGGCAGCAGCATCTCGTTGTTCCTGCGCCGGCTTCCGACGAGAACCGCACCGACCAGCTGCAGCCCCGACTCGTTGTTGCGCACCATCGCCTTCGCAAAGTGCTCAGCGGTGTCGCTGTGGCCGAGCACGACGGTGCGCGACACGAATTCGCCGACGCGGCGCCGGCTGCGCACCCAGAGGCGCCAGCCGTAGCGCGAGCCGACGAGGAGCACCAGGCCGACGGGCACGATCGTGAGGAAGTAGCCGCGGCCGAGCTGGGCCTGCACCAGATAGGCGACCGCCGCGCCCGTGCCGAACAGGGCGATCGTGGCGTGCACGATGCGCCGGTACTCCACGTTGCCTGAGCCGATGATGGTGCGGTCGCGCGTCGAGCCGAAGGTCAGCAGAAGGAACCAGGCGACGATGAAGGTGACCGTGACGGCGCTGTACGGCAGCCATTTCAGAGAGCCGGAGACGTCGGCGACGGAGCGGTTCGCGTCACGGATCCACACGGTCTGGGCGAAGGTGCAGGCCACGATGATCGCGAGCAGGTCGGTGACGACGAAGCGGCGCGCGAGCGCGGCCTGCCACGCGGTGCTGCGAGCGGCCCGCGCGCGCTGCACCGTGGCCGCCATGGGCGCCGGGCGCGCGAGACGCAGCGGCCGCCCGAGCGGGGCAGACGGGGGCGCGTCTGTGGCGTTTCTTGTCGTCATACAACTTTGATGATGTCATTCGCAAATACTTCACTCAACGCAGAGGTGAACGGGAAGTGAAGATGCGACCCGAACGGGGGCGCCGCCCGGGCCCGGAATCGCGCCGGCGAAGACCCGCGAGAGCCCCCTATCCGGCCGCCGTGGGCGGAACCCGCGGTGCGGAGCGGTTACGGTGTTCCGGTGAATCTCGCATTCGTCAAGAGACTGTTCAGCGGGCGGCGCAACCGGATCATCGGGGGCACGGCGCTGCTCGTCGTCGTCGCGGTCGTTGTCGTGGGGGCGGTCGCCACCCACGGGGACAAGACGGATGCTGCGTCGAGCTCGCACACCGCGACCTCGACGCCCACGCCCACGCCCCAGCCCTGCGGCGAGCCCGCCACGACCGACGCGGCTCGTTTCGTCGGCTCGCCGGTCATCCAGCTGCCGTCGCCGAAGCTCTGCGTCGCGACCTCCGCCGCCTCCGTCGCCTACTCGATCAAGAACGTCGACGGCACCGTGGTCGGCCAGGGCAGCGCGCCGGTCAAGGCGGGTGCGGCGTACCTCTCGTTCCCCGCGCCCGGCTACTACACGGTGTCGGCGACCGCGGGCCCCACCAAGCTCGCCACGACCATCATGGTGGTCGACCGCGTCGCCTCCGGGCAGCCGGCGCTCGTGTCGAACCTCGGGGTGGCCGCGCACCCCGGCTCGGCGCGCAACGGCGACATCGTGAGATATCAGAAGGACGTCGGCGCCTCGATGGTGCGCTACGACATGCTGTGGTCACAGGTCGAGAAGACCAAGGGCCACTATGTCTTCCCTGCCGCATACACGAAGCTCGCCGACGACGTGCACAAGTCCGGCGGTCAGCTGCTGCCGATCATCGACTACGGCAACAAGCTGTACGACGGCGGGAAGGTCCCGAGCTCGAGCGAAGGCATCGCCGCCTTCGCCGCCTACGCGGCCGCCGTCGTGAAGAAGTTCCACCCGGCGGCCATCGAGGTCATGAACGAGTTCAACAACGCGCCGCTCAACGACAGCGCCTGCGGCCTCACGCCCGAGTGCTACCTGCCCATGCTCAAGGCGACCTATCAGGCGGTGAAGGCGGCCGACCCGAAGGTGCTGGTCGTCGGCGCGGTCACCGCGAAAGAGGACGACGCCTGGATCGGGCACCTGCTCGAGCTCGGCGGCGGCCAGTACCTCGACGTCATCAGCACGCACCCGTACAACGCCCTGCTTCCGCCCGAGACCTACTACGACACCGCGTTCCCCGCGACCGAGGCGATGATCCGGCAGAAGGCCGGCAAGGACATTCCCCTCTGGGTCACCGAGGGCGGGTGGCCGAGCCCCGGGAAGCGCGACCAGGGCGACCTGCTCGTGCGGGGCATCACGATGGCGTATGCCGCCGGCGTGCAGCGCTACGTCTGGTACGACCTCATCGACGACAAGATCGGCCCCGGGGTCTGGCCAGGGGAGGGCCAGATGGGCCTGTTCTCGGTCACCAGCGCCAACCAGATCGTGCCGAAGCCGTCGGCATACGCGCTGCTCGAGTTCGGGCGGCAGCTCGGCGGCAAGCCGCTCGTCAAGAAGGACGACACGGCGAAGCCGGTCTACTCGTACGAGTTCGGCACGGACGCGGCGCCCACCCGCGTGATCTGGGCGACCACCTCGACCCCGATCACGCTCACGACCGACAAGCCGGTGACCGTCACCGGCGACCTCGGCGGCCGCACGGTGATGGCACCCCAGAACGGCGTCGTGAAGCTCACCGCCACCGCGTCCCCCGTGTACGTCAGCGGCGCAGTGTCGTCGGTCGCCGTCGGCTGACGCCGCCGGTCGAATCGTTTCGACTCTCGCGTAGAATCGACCGCATGCCAGACGCCGCCGCCGGGTCGGGGACGCTGTCGCCCGCCCGCATCCGCTTCGCCCTCGTCGCGCTCGCCCTCGGCGGTTTCGCGATCGGCTCGACCGAGTTCGTCGCGATGGGGCTGCTTCCCGACATCGCGCACGCGATGCTGCCGGGCCTGTGGGCGCAGAACCACGAGGATGCCAACGCCCGAGCCGGCTGGATCGTGAGCGCCTACGCGCTCGGCGTCGTCGTCGGCGCCCCGACCATCGCCGCGAGTGCGGCCAAGCTGCCGCGCAAGAAGCTCCTGCTGTGGCTGCTCGTCGCGTTCACCGTCGCGACCGTGGCCGCGGCGCTCTCGCCGAACTTCGGCTCGCTGCTCGTCTTCCGCTTCCTGTGCGGGCTGCCGCACGGCGCATACTTCGGCATCGCCTCGCTCGTCGCCGGCGACCTGATGGGGCCGGGGAAGCGCGTGCGCGCGGTCGCCTTCGTCATGACGGGTCTCACGGTCGCGAACATCATCGGCGTGCCCGCCATCACCTGGGTCGGCGAGACCTACGGCTGGCGCATCGCCTACCTCTTCGTCGCCGCCCTGTTCGCCCTCACCTTCCTCGCGATCGCGCTCGCGGTGCCGTGGCAGCCGGGCAACCCCGAGCAGACCTTCCGGCGCGAGCTGTCCGCGTTCCGGCATCCCCAGCTCTGGTTCGCGCTCGGCATGGGCTCGATCGGCTTCGGCGGCTTCTTCGCGCTCTACACCTACGTCGCCCCGCTCGTGACCGACGTGGCGCACCTGCCGCAGCAGCCGTGGGTGCCGCTCGTGCTCGTGGTCTGCGGCATCGGCATGTTCTTCGGCAACCTCGCGGGCGGGCGCGCGGGCGACTACTCGGTCAAGCTCACGATCCTCGCGGCATTCGTCGCGGTCATGATCGCGCTCGCCTTCACCGGCCTGTTCGCCGCGACGCCCGTGCTGCTGTTCGTCGGGGTCTTCCTCGTCGGCGTCGCGTCGTCGGCCGTGGGGCCGACCGTGCAATCGCGCCTGATGGATGTCGCCCACGACGCGCACTCGATCGCCGCCGCCCTGAACCACTCGGCCTTCAACCTCGGCAACTCGCTCGGAGCCTACCTCGGCGGCCTCGTCATCGGGCTCGGCTTCGGCTACCGCGCGCCGGTGTGGATCGGCATCGGCCTCACCTTCCTCGGCCTCGTGATCGCCGCGACGTCGTTCCTCATCGAGCGGCGCACGGGGCGCCTGCGCGCGCACACCCGGCCGATCGACCTCACGATGGCCGCGCCGCGCTGATCTGCAGCCCCACGGCCGAGGCGCACGGTCGCTTCGTCGCGCGGCGACAGTAGATGTCGGTTCGTGGCGCGAGCTGTTTGCGCGGCGACAGTAGATGTCGGTTGGCGGCGCGAGCCCTTTGCGCGGCGACAGTAGATGCCCTTCCGCCCGTGGGATTGCACCGTCTACTGTCGCCGCGCCGGGGTCGTGCTTGCGCGTAACTGCATCTGGTGTCGCCGCGCCGGGGTCGCGCTCGCGCATACCCGCGTCTACTGTCGCCGCGCGGCAAGGCGTCCAGCTAGCCTGCCAGGGTGACCAATGCGACACCTCCCGGCTGGTACCCCGACCCGTGGAACCGCTCCGCCCAGCGCTTCTGGGACGGCGGGCAGTGGACCGATCACGTCGCGCTCGCCGCAGCGCCCGGCACCCGGCCGCGGCTGCCGGAGGGGGCGCCGGTCTACGGCCCGTGGATCTGGATCCTCGCGCTGCTGCCGCTGCTCGGCGGAATCGCAGTGTGGTTCGTCCACATCGACGTCAGCGGCCTCGTCGACCTCATGCGCCGCGTCAGCGAAGAGCAGCAGTCGGGCGGCCCGGCCGTCACGGTGGACCCGGCGTCGATCTACGGCGGCGGCTACTGGGTGTCGGCTGCGGTCGGGTGGGGCGGCTACGCCGCAGCGATCGTGCTCGCCGTCTTCGACGCCCGTCGCCTGCGGCGCATCGGGGTCGAGCGCCCGTTCAGCTGGGGGTGGGCGTTCCTGATGAACATCGTCTATGTCATCGGCCGCAGCGTCGTCGTGCGCAGGGTCGCATCGCCACGGGGTCTCGCGCCGATCTGGGTGCTGATCGCCGCCTATGTGGTGGCGATCGTGTCGTCTGCCATCTGGCTCGCGTCGTGGGTCGGCCCGCTCATCGAGCAGGCGGGCAACTCGTACCCCAGTGCGTGAGGCTCAGTCGTTGTGCAGCAGGATGCCGTCGGCGATGGCCCGCTTGCGCAGCGCGACCTTGGTGCCGACGTCGAAGCCCGCGAGGCGGTACTTCTCGCGGATGCGCTTGAGGTAGCTCTTCGCGGTCTCGTCGCTGATGCCGAGCTTGTAGGCGACCGACTTGACCGGCTCGCCCGCGCCGTACAGCGCCATGACGCGGCGCTCCTGGGCGGACAGCTTCGGGCTCGAGCCCTCGGTCTCGTTGAGCAGGACCTCGAGCTCTGCCGACACGAACGACTCGCCGGCCACCGCCGCGCGGATGGCCTCGGCGATCATCGCGGCGTCTTCGCTCTTCACGACGTAGCCGCTGGCACCCGACGCGAGGGCCTCGCGCACGATGTTGGGGTCGGAGTACGCGCTCATGAGCACGGTGCGCGCCCCCGCCGTCTTCAGAGCTGAGAGCTTCACCGAGACCGGGATGTTGTCTTTGAGGTCGAGGTCGAGCAGGACGACGTCGACGGGGAACGCCGGGCTCGTCAGCAGCTCGGGCCAGGTGGCGACGGCCGCGACCACCTCGATGTCATCGGCGGCGTTGCGGATCCACTCGGTCAGGGCGCCGAGGATCATGCGGTGATCGTCGACGATCGCGATCCGGATGGGTTGGCCTGTCACAGCTCTTCTTCCTCTCGAGGGGGTCATCGATCGGCGACCACGTCAAGTGCGCAATCGACGTCGATTCTCAGAGTAGGCGCCTGGAACGAGTCCGTATAACGGCCCACCCGGCTGATAGCTTGCCATGCCGCCGGGTCGATGCGCCGCTTCGGCACACCGATCAGCTCGAGTGTGATGGCGAGCCGCTGGTTCTGGCCGGCTGCCCCGCTCGACCTGCGCACGGTCACGGTCAGAGACTGGGCGACTCGGTCGCCGTCGCCCGCCAGCATCCACAGCGCGGTCAGGAACCCGTCGCGCTGGTCGGGCGCGAGCCCCGCGGCGAGCCCTTCCGGGTCGTCGATCGTCGACACCGAGCCGAGCACGCTCGACTCGGTGAGCGCGTGGTAGAGCCAGGTCTCGCTCTTGCCCGCGACGAGGTTCATGCGCAGCTGGGTGGCGATCGTCGAGGCCTCTTCCGCGATGGCGTCGGGCAGCGGCAGCGGGGTGCGGCCGCTCGCGACGTCGTCGAGCAGCTTCTCGGCCTGGGCGTCGAGGCGCACCAGCTGCTCTGAGGCGTTCAGGCCGAGGCTCACGCCCGTACCGCCGGTCGTGCCCTTGGCCTGTGATAGGTCGGACTGGAACTCGACCATCTGGCGGAACGACTGCACGATCGCCGTGGCGATGATCGGCGGAATGATCGCGATGGCGATCGACACGACGCCGGGCGCGTAGTCGAAGGCATACGCGGGGCTGACGGTGAAGAGGATGTCGGTGAGCAGCAGGATGCCGAGCGCCGCAGCCGCCATGTTGATGGCGCGGCCCCGCTGGGTCGTCGCGAACATCACGAGCCCCGCGCCCGTCGCCATCGCCGCGGTCGGGAACGGCCCCGTGACACGGTGCGCGACTTCGCCCAGGACGCCGAAGACGTCCAGCACGAGAACCACCCCGAACGCGATGCGCGCGTAGGTGAACCAGCCGTCGGGCAGGCGCACCCGGCGGCTGATGCCGAGCTGGGTGAGGGTGACCACCGCGATGAGGATGACCCAGGCCGCCACATTGAGCGGCAGCATCGCGACCTCGCGCACGTCGATCAGGAAGAAGAGGAAGCACAGCCCGATCACGACGTCGGCGGCGATGTTGAGACCGGATGCCAGCCGGTCGACGCTCGGCTCGGGTTCGGCCACCGGCGCCGGCCGCGGGGCGAGGTGACTCACTTCGGAACCTCCAGAACGACGGTCGTGCCGCTGCCGGGCGCGGAGAACAGGCGGGCGTCGCCGCCGACATCGCGCAGCCGCGCCACGATCGACTCGCTGAACCCGAGCCGCCCCGGCGCGATCTGGTCGATGGAGAATCCGACGCCGTCATCGGTGACCATCGCGCGCACGCTCTGATCGTCGTCGGTGATCGTCACGTGCGCCTCGCCGACACCCGAGTGACGGCGCACGTTCTCGAGGCTCTCGGAGAGGGCGAGCAGGAACGCGTCGAGCGTGTCGCTCGGCAGCAGCACCTGGCCCTTGCCGTGCCAGGTCACCTCGAGGCCCATGCGCCGGAAGCGCTGCTTCACCGATTCGAGGGTGTTGCCGAGCGTGGATTCCTCGACCGGCCGCAGCTTGTACTCGCCGCTCGCGGCCGGGTTCGGCGTGAACCCCATGCGCAGCTGGCGCAGCAGCGCGGCATCCTCGCCGGCCTGCTCGCGCAGCGACGCCTCGCCGACGCCGACGCCCGAGTGCGCGAGCAGCGTGAGGGTCGCGAGCACCGTGTCGTGCAGCAGCCGGGCGCCCTGGCGGCGGCGCGCCTCGGTCTCGCTGGCCGCGCGCTCGGCGCGGTAGGCGTCGCTCATGTTGGCGATGCGCCGCACCGCCTGCGGCACGATGCGGCCGAGCCAGAGCGCCAGCACGGTGCAGAACACCCAGCCGGCGATGCCGATCGCGATCGCGTGGTACCTGTACGCCGTCTGGCCGGCGAAGACGACGAGCGCCGTCAGCGAGGTGATGAGGCTCACGCCGTAGAGCACGATGCGCGGGCCGGTCGTGCCGAGCATGATGCCGACCCCCGCGACCGAGCCGCCCGCGATCACGCCGAGGCCGTAGGCGACCGCAGAGTTCGACGTGCCCGAATCGGCGCTGCCGACGACGAAGAGCGCGGCAATGGCGAAGGCGTCGGTGCCGATGATCCACCAGATGCCGCTCGTGACCCGCAGGTACAGGAACCCGATGAGCGCGACGAGCAGCAGGCCGACGGCGGTGATCTCGAGCCCGGTGGGCTGCAGGGCATACGGCAGGACGAAGCAGACGATCGCCGTGATGGTCATCAGCGCGCCGTAGACGCGGGCGGCGGCGGCGAGCAGGCGGTCGCGTTCTTTGGAGATGCGATTCATAGGGGGTGCGACCCGAGCGTTCACGCGTTCCTACTCCGCCAGCAGCCGGGCCAGCTGCTCGCCGATGAGCTCGTCTTCGATGAGGAACCCGTCATGACCGTACTCCGAGCGGATGACGACCGCGCGGCCGCCGTCGATGTCGCCGGGGATGCCGGCCGCGAGCACCCGCTGGCCCTCGACCGGGAACAGCCGGTCGCTGTCGATGCCGACGACGACCGTTCGGGCGGTGATGCGCTCGAGGGCCGCCGCCACCCCGCCGCGGCCCCGGCCCACGTCGTGCGAGTTCATGGCGCCGACGACGGTGATGTAGCTGTTCGCGTCGAAGCGCCGCGTGAAGCGGTTGCCGTGGAAGTCGAGGTACGACTCGACGGCGAAGCGGCCGCCGGCGCCGAGGGGGCTGATGTCGCTCTGCCAGCTGCGCGCGAAGCGGGCGTTCAGCTCGTCGGGGCTGCGGTAGTTGAGCAGCGCCATGCGGCGGGCGAGCGCGAGCCCGCGGTGCGGGCCCTCGCCGTCGCCCGCGTCGTAGTAGTCGCCGCCGCGGAACAGCGGGTCGCTGCGGATCGCCTCGAGCTGCACCGAGTTGAGCGCGACCTGGTCGGCCGTCGTCAGCGGGGGAGCGGCGATCACGGCCAGCCGCTCGACGCGCTCGGGGTAGCTCGCCGCCCACTCGAGGGCGTTCATGCCGCCCATCGAGCCGCCGATGACCGCCGCCCATTTCGCGATGCCGAGCCTGTCGGCGAAGACCGCCTGGGCGGCGACCTGGTCGCGGATCGTCGTGAACGGGAAGCGGGCGCCCCACGACTCGCCGTCGGGGGCGGCGGATGCCGGGCCCGTGGTGCCCTGGCAGCCGCCGAGCATGTTCGGCACGACCACGAACCACCGGTCGGTGTCGATCGCCTTGCCCGGGCCGATGATGCCCTGCCACCACCCCGAGGTGGGGTGGCCGCTGCCGGCCTCGCCCACCGCGTGGCTGTCGCCGGTGAGCGCGTGCTCGACGAGCACCGCATTCGAGGCATCCGCGTTCAACTCGCCCCACGTCTCGTACGCGATGCGCACGAACGGCAGCGACTGCCCGCTCTCGAAGGCGAAGGGGCCGATGCCCATGAAGCGGCGGTTCCCGATGGGGTCGCTCTCGCGCCAGGCGCCCGTGGCGGGCGGCTTGCCGAGGAGCGAACGGATCTGCGCGTCGGTGATGAAACTCGACGGCACCGTGTCTTCAGCGGTCTGCCACTCCATGAGCCGATTCTGCCAAAGCGCTGAACCCGGTCGTCACAAACGCGGGGCCGACCGGCGTCATACTGCGCGTTTGTGACGACCGCGGGCGGGCGTGCCCGCCGGGTCGTCGCAAACGCGGCTTCCGAGCGGGGAAGCGCTGCGTTTGTGACGACCCGAGGGCGCGCACTGGGCCGGGGACCTACGCGCGGCGCGCGGCGAGCGTGACCTCGCGCGCCGCCGCAAGGCCGAGCTCGAGGTCTGCCTTGAGGTCGTCGATGTTCTCGAGGCCCACCGAGAGGCGCACGAGGCCCGGCGTGACGCCGCTGTTGAGCTGCGCCTCCGGCGAGAGCTGCGAGTGGGTCGTCGACGCCGGGTGGATGACGAGCGAGCGCACGTCGCCGATGTTCGCCAGGTGGCTGAACAGGTTGAGGCTGTCGACGAAGGCCTTGCCCGCGTCGACGCCGCCCTTGAGCTCGAACGACAGCACGGCTCCCGCGCCGCGCGGCGTGTACTTGTTCGCGGCGGCGTACCACGGGCTGGTCGGCAGGCCGGCGTAGTTGACGGATGCCACGTCGGGGTGGCGCTCGAGGAACTCCGCGATCTCCTGTGCGTTCTGCACGTGCCGCTCGACGCGCAGCGAGAGCGTCTCGAGCCCCTGGATGAGGAGCCACGCCGAGATCGGCGCGATCGCCGAGCCGAGATCTCGCAGCAGCTGCACGCGTGCCTTGATGATGTAGGCGAGCGCGTCGCCGACCGCCTGCGTGTACTGCACGCCGTGGTAGGACTCGTCGGGCTCGCTGAGACCGGGGAACTTGTCGGCGTGCTGCGACCACGGGAAGCGGCCGCCGTCGACGATGACCCCGCCGATCGTCGTGCCGTGGCCACCGAGGAACTTCGTCGCCGAGTGGATCACGAGGTCGGCGCCGTGCTCGATCGGGCGCAGCAGGAAGGGCGTCGCGATCGTGTTGTCGACGATGAGCGGCACGCCGTTCGCGTGCGCGATGCCCGCGACGGTCTCGATGTCGAGCACGTTGATCTTCGGGTTGCCGATCGTCTCGGCGAAGAACAGCTTCGTGTTCGGCCGCACCGCGCGGCGCCACTCGTCTGGGTCATCCTGGTCGACGACGAAGGTCGTCTCGATGCCGAGCTTGGCGAGCGTGTACTTGAACAGGTTGTAGGTGCCGCCGTAGATCGAGCTCGACGAGACGATGTGGTCGCCCGCCTGGGCGATGTTCAGCACCGCGAAGGTCTCGGCCGCCTGGCCGCTCGCGACGAGCAGCGCACCCGAGCCGCCCTCGAGCGCGGCGATGCGCTCTTCGACGACCGCCTGCGTCGGGTTCTGGATGCGCGTGTAGATGTTGCCGAACTCGGCGAGGGCGAACAGGTTCTTCGCGTGATCCGAGTCGTTGAACACGTACGACGTGGTCTGGTAGATCGGCGTCGCGCGCGCGTTCGTCGTGGGGTCGGGCGCAGCGCCGGAGTGGATCTGCTTGGTCTCGAACTTCCACGTGGTGGGGTCGGCGGTCATCGATGCTCCTGAGGGGATGGGTCGCGGTGTCGAAGCGAGGCTAGGAGCAGGCATCCGGCACCGCAATCGATACGACATACGCCGTCACGCAACCCGTCATGCCGGGTCACGAAGCCGCGGCGCGCGGGGCGGGCGGATGCCTACGCCGGAGCCCGGCGCTGGTGGAACAGCCACTTCACCCGCGGCTCGACCAGCGGGTGGAACACCTTCCGGATGAACGGCTGCGAGAGCAGCACAGACACCGCGATCGACAGCGCGACCATGCCGGCGAGCACGGGCACGTTGGAGTGGTCCTCGAGCCACCCCGACTCGCGGATCGGATAGAGGAAGAAGGTGTGCAGCAGGTAGATGTACATCGTCGCCGAGCCCCACTCGGTGAAGAAGGTGTGCCGCCGCGGCACGAGAACGAGCACGGCACAGGTCATGACGAGGGCGAGCGCGATCACGAGCAGGCGCACGAAGCCGGCCCACCACTGGTCGTAGCCGAAGCTCGAGTACTCCTCGTCGAAGAGCAGGAAGCGCCGCACCAGCAGGTCGCGCCACGCGTCGATGCCGAAGTACATCGTGACGCCGGCGGTGACGAGCAGCGCGGCCGCGACCGCGCGCACGGGCCAGACGACCGCGCCGCGGGCGGCGATCCACCAGCGGGCGTAGTGGCTGCGGCGGCGCAGCTCCCACCCGAGCACGAAGAACGGCAGCAGCGCCGCGACGCGGGCGAGCGACAGCGTGTCATCCGCGCTGCTGGCATAGCCCGAGACGAACGAGACCAGCACGCTGATGAGGAACGGGAACTTGAGCATCGCGAGGTAGGGCAGCACCAGGCGCCAGATCGCGAGGGCGATGAGGAACCACAGGGTCCACCTCGCGCTCGTGTAGTCGAGCTTGAACGGATGCCCCGGCTCGACGGCCCACTGGATGACGATCCAGATCGTCTGGAAGATCAGATAGGGAATGACCACATCGGTCAAGAGCCGCTTCAGCTGGCGGCCGTTCGGCGGGTCGGCCTTCGCGAAATAGCCGCTGACCAGGACAAGAACGGGCACCTGGAACGTGTAGACGAAGAGGTAGAAGGCGTAGGCGACGTCGCTGGCCGAGATCAGCTTCAACGTCGCGTGGCCCATGATCACGAGGGTCACCGCCACCCAGCGCGCGTTGTCCCAGAAGGGGACGCGCTTCGTCTTGGGTGCCGGTTGCCTTGCCGTCTCCGTCGCCGTCATCGCCATCAACGGTACGGTGCCCGCTTCAGAGCCTCCACAATTGAGCCATGAGCGAGGTAAAGCGCGTCGTCGTCACAGGGGCCAGTTCGGGAATCGGGGAGGCGACGGCGCGGGCCTTCGCCGCGCGGGGCTGGAAGGTCGTCGGCGTCGCCCGGCGGGCCGACCGGCTCGAGGCGCTCGCCGCGTCGGGAACCGGCATCGACACTTTCGTCGCCGATGTGACGAGCGAGGCGGATGTCGCGGCCCTCGCCGCGTATCTCGGCGAGACCGGCCCCGTGCACGCGCTCGTGAACAACGCGGGCGGCGCGCGTGGCTCGGACGCGGTCGACGCGCTCTCGATCGACGACCTGCGCTGGATGCTCGAGGTGAACGTCGTCGGCGTCGCGCGCGTCACCCAGGCGCTGCTGCCGCTGCTGCGCGCGGCGGCCGGGGCCGACGGGTCGGCCGACATCGTCACCGTGTCGTCGACGGCCGGTCTGCAGGCCTACGCGGGCGGCGGCGGCTACAACGCGGCGAAGTTCGCCGTGCACGGACTCATCGGGGCGCTCAGGCTCGACCTCAAGGGCGAGCCGATCCGGGTCATCGAGGTCGCCCCCGGCATGGTGCACACCGAGGAGTTCTCGCTGAACCGCCTCGGTGACGCCGAGCGGGCCGCCGCGGTCTACGAGGGGGTCGACCACCCGCTCACGGCCGACGACGTGGCATCCGTCATCGTGGGGGCGCTCGAGCAGCCGTGGTACGTGAACCAGGACCTCGTCGTGGTGCGTCCCATCGCGCAGGCGGCGCAGTTCGCGGTGCACCGCGGAAAGCTCGAGCCGAGGATCTAGCCCGCGGCGGTGCGAGGTGCGGCGCGGCCATGGGCGCTTTCCCGCGGTCGCTTTCCCGCGGTCGCTTTCCCGCGGCGACATTAGGTGCGGGAAAGCCTCTCTCGAGAAACCCGCGGCGACATTAGGTGCGGGTAAGCCTCTTTCGAGAAACCCGCGGCGACATTAGGTGCGGGTAAGCCTCTCTCGAGAAGCCCGCGGCGACATTAGGTGCGGGAATGGTGCGGGATTCCAACACCCATTGTCGCCGGGCGAGGGACGCGCCGTCGCGATTCCGCATCTAGTGTCGTCGGACAGCTAGGCGCAGTTGGGATTCCGCACCTAGTGTCGCCGGACGGCTAGGCGCAGTCGGGATTCCGCATCTAGTGTCGCCGGGGCGGGCGGGGAGCTCGAGGCATCCCGCACCTATTGTCGCCCGGCGAGAAAAGCGCAGGGGAAACCGCACCCGGTTTCAGGCAGCGGCGGGCCACTAGTGCGTCACGCGGCGGCGGCCCGCCAGTCGGGATTCCGCACGTGCTATCGGCCTTCGCCCCGGCCGTCCGGGTTCCACCCGTTGGCGCGCAGCGCTCTGCCGACCAGTCGCTCAACCTCGGCACGCGAGTGATGCTTGCGGACTCGAACGATGGTCCACTTCAGTGCAGAGAGCGCGTTGAACCGGTCGATGTCGATGGTCGCGCGCTCGTCGGCGTGCCAGCGCTCGCCTTCGTACTCCACGACCGTCATGAACTCTTCAAGCACCAGATCGCCGATCGCGACCAGCCTTCCGCGCTCGTCGTAGATGGGCTTGTTGTTCTCGGGCTCTGGCATGCCAGCACGCAGCATCGTCAGGCGGACAGTCGTCTCCTTCGGCGACCACACGTTCTCACGCAGCTGTGGCACGCCTCGCGCAGCTTCCGGGCGCCGGGCCGGCGACCATGGCGGCGTACCGCAGCTTCCAGCTGCGTGAGCGTGGTCAAGCGGAACGGCTTGTCGGACAGCAGGCGATCGCCGGCCTGAATCAATTCGTCGACCTCGAGGACGGCCGCGAGCTCGCACCAGAGCTGCGCCGGTTCCCGCACGGGGCGGCCGTTGAACTGCACGATGGTTGCGCCCGGGGCCGAGTGCCCGCGAACTCTCTTGCCCCTCGGTCGTTCGTGCGGTGTGAGCGAGCTGACATGCACTTCCATCGACTCGAACCGGCGCGGCACCGGAATGCCCATGATCCGTGCGGCTGTCACGCTGCTGAAGAACCATCGTTCGGGAAGCTTCGTCTGGAACGCATCGCACAGCCGGGTGAACTTCTGCTCGTCCGTCGATTCCGCAAGTAGTGCGAGGGGAACGCGCACCCCGCGGAACGGACGGTTGAGATCCCTGGCGCGAAGCCGCCCGCGGGAGACGCCGTTCCGTTCGGCATCCGCCACCGCGAACGGGGCGCTGGCGAGTTCAGCAGGCAGGGCAGCGGCGTGGCGCATGACAGCGATCTTGGCGACCCGGGCGCCGCGATGATCGTCGCCCGACCCCAATCGGTGGACAACAGCACATGACACGCGTGTGTGAAGGGCGAGTTCCGCAGGGAGACACCCGCATCGACCCGTGCGGCGACATTCCGTGCGCGGTGCACAGGGCCGTTCGCGCATCCTTTGTCGTCGCATGAAGGATCGGTTGGCGGATTCTTGCCTCTACTGTCGCCGAAGGGTGAGAACTGTCCTGAATCCCGCACATCGTGTCGCCACGGGCCGAACCGGGGCGACGACTGCGGCGCACGGCATCGCCTTGCGCCTGAAGCGGCCCCGCAGACCGCCTGAAGCCGCCCCGCAGACCGCCCAAGGCGGCCGCCCCGCAGACCGCCCAAGGCGGCCGCTCCGCGGGCAGGCGAAGGTCGTCCGACCGCCGCGCGCCGCCACGCGGTGGACAACTCGGCACGGCTCGCCGCTCAGTCGGCGAAGGCCGCCTTCGGCACGAAGAACAGCAGGGCGGTCGCCGCGAAGGCGCCGAGCGCGCAGATGAGCCACACCGCCATGTAGCCCGTGAGGCTCGCCGCCGTCGAGGTGACCGTCTCGGAGGCCGCAGTGAGCAGCACGACGCCGAAGACCGCCGAGGCGATCGAGCCGCCGATGGTCTTCGTCGTGTTGGTCATGCCGGTGGCGACGCCGGTCTGACCGCGCGGCGCGGCTGCCGCTGCGGCGGCGGGCAGCGCGCCGACGAGCGCCCCCGACCCGAGCCCCGCGATCAGCATGTTGACCAGCACCTGCAGCGTCTGGGCGTGGAACGGCAGGAACAGCAGATAGCCGACGCCGACGAGCGCCGCGCCGATGATGAGGGCCCAGCGCGGGGTCGTCCAGTTCGAGACGAGCGGGAACAGCAGCGCGCCGACGATCATCGAGATGAGGTACACGCCGATGAGCAGCGAGCGGCCGGATGCCGCGAGCCCGAGCCCGTAGCCGTTCGCGGGGTCCGTGCCCGCGAAGGTCGACAGGGGCGCCTGCGCGCCGAGCAGGCTGATGCCGATGAGCCCGGCCGTCGTGATGACGGGCCACATCGCGGGCTTCCGCATGACGCGCAGGTCGACGGCGGGGTCGGCCGTGCGCAGCTCGATGAGCCCGAACGGCACGAAGGCGAGCACGCCGAGCGCGATGAGCAGCCAGACCCAGAGACTGCCGGGGCCCTGCGACCGCATCAGCGTGAGACCGCCCGTCACGAGCAGCAGAGCGACGGCGAGCACGGCGAACCCGGTGGAGTCGAGGCGGCGGCCGGGCAGCGGCTCGGACTCGGGCACCCCGAACAGGATCGCGAAGAAGACGAGCGTGACGCAGACGGCGGGCAGCGCGAGCGTGGCGGGCAGCGACCCCGTGGCGGTGAACAGGATGCCCGACAGGAGCGCCCCCGCGATCGCCCCCGTCTCGAGTGCGACGACGAGGAATCCGGCCGCCCGGCGGGTCTGCGACACCCCGGCATCCGATCGCCGACCGCGCTCGAAGATCAGCGCGACCTCGAGCGGCAGCCAGACGACGTAGAAGCACTGCAGCGCGAACGCGATGAGGTACGTCGTGAAGCTGCCGGCGAAGGCGAGCCACCACGTCGCGCCGGCGGTGAGCGCGGTCGCGACGAGCAGCACGCGCTTGTGCCCGTACATGTCGCCGAGCTTCGCGAGGATCGGCACGACGATCGCCGAGGCGAGCAGCTGGGCCGCGTCGAACCAGTTGTAGTCGGCGTCGTGGATGCCGAGGTGCTTCACGATGTCGCTGATGAGCGGCACGTAGTAGCCCTGCAGGATGCCGCTCGTCAGCTCGACGCAGAACAGCCAGCCGATCAGCGAGGCCGAGACGCCGAGCGAGGTGCGGGCGGCCGGCGCGGTCGTGGTCATGGACGGATGCTAGTGCCTCGCCGGGGCGCCGGGCCGGGGCGCCGGGCCGGAGCGCCCGCTAGCGTGGTGCCGTGAGCTTCGAAGACGCACCGATCGACGCTGCCTCGGCCGAGCGGCTGGCGCGCTCCGGCCTTGAGCTGCGGCTCGTCGACCGCACCGATCAGGCGGCGTTCGACGCCTGGCTGCAGGCCGACAACCGCGGATTCCACGACCCCGCCGACGACCCGGCCGGGCTCGCCGAGGTGCGCGCGCATCAGCCGAGCCGGCGCACGACGGGCGTCTACGACCCGCAGGGGCTGATCGACGAGCCGGTCGGCACGACCCAGAGCTGGGTCGCGCCGCTCACGGTGCCCGGCGGCGCAGCGGTGCCGCTGTGGTCGATCGCCTCGGTGACGGTCGCCCCGACGCACCGCCGCCGCGGCATCGCGCGCGCCCTGCTCGAGAGCGAGCTGCGCACCGCCGCTGCCGACGGGCAGCCGATCGCGGGTCTCACGGCGAGCGAGGCCACGCTCTACGGCCGCTACGGCTTCGGCGTCGCGACCTTCGGCGAGACCACCGAGATCGAGACCGCGCGCGTGCGCTGGACGGGCCCCGACGCGCCCGGTCGCACCCGCTTCGCCGACCCGGCCGCCCTGCTGCCCGAGGCGCTCGCGATCATCGACCGGCTGCGCGCGGTGCAGCCGGGTGCGATCGCGTACGACGACTTCAAGGTCGGGCTCGCGATCGGGCTCTACGGGCGCGACCGCGCCCGGGTGCGCGCGGTGCGCTACGCCGACGCAGCCGGGGTGCCGCAGGGCTTCGCCGCCTACTCGCTCTCGCCCGACCCCCGCGATTTCACGAAGCACACCGTGACCGTGCGCGCCCTGCTCGGGGCGACCGACGAGGCGACCGCCGCGCTCTGGCGCTTCCTGCTCGAGCTCGATCTGGTCGCCACCGTGCGCGCGGCCGATCGCCCCGTCGACGAGGTCGTGAACTGGCAGCTCGGCGACCTGCGCGCGGCCCGTCGCACGCGTGCGGATCGGCTCTGGCTGCGCATCCTCGACCTTCCCGTCGCGCTCGAGGCGCGCCGCTACGCCGCGCCGGCCGCGGTCGTGCTCGAGGTCGACGACCCGCTGGGGTTCGCGGCGGGGCGGTTCCTGCTCGAGGTGGGCCCCGACGGCACCGGCCGGGTGCAGCCCCTCGCGGGCGAGGCGCCGCGGGGTGCGGCATCCGTCGCCCTGCCCATCGCCGAGCTGTCCGCGATCTACCTGGGCGGCGTCGCGCCGGTCACGCTCGCGCGCGCCGGCCGCATCGCCGAGCTCACCCCGGGTGCCGCGCTGGTGCTCGAGCGCGCGTTCGCCGCCGAGCGCGCGCCGTGGATGACGCTCGAGTTCTGATGCGCGCGGCGCGCCGGTAGCGTGATCGTCATGACGACACCCGAGCCGCACGCCCCCGACGTGGTCTTCGACGAGCAGGGGCGCGAGGTGCTCGGCTGGCCCGAGTTCGGCGACGTCTCACGCTGGCTCGGCAAAGAGGTGCTCGATTCCGGATTCGAGCCCGAGGTCGTCATCGCGATCGCCCGCGGGGGTCTGCTGCTCGCCGGCGCCATCGCCTACGCCATGGGCGTGAAGGCGTGCGGCGCGCTCAACGTCGAGTTCTACACCGAGATGGAGAAGACGCTGCCCGAGCCGATCGTGCTGCCGCCGATGCTCGACGGCGGCTCGCTCGCGGGCAAGCGCGTGCTGCTCGTCGACGACGTGAGCGACTCGGGCCGCACGCTCGACCTCGTGCGCGCCCTCATCGGCGAGATGGGCGCCGAGGTGCGCACGGTCTGCCTCTACGTCAAGCCGCGCACGATCCTGCGCCCCGACTACGTCTGGCGCGAGACGGATGCCTGGATCGCGTTCCCCTGGTCGGCGCTGCCGCCCGTCACGGTGGGCGTGAGCGCGGATGCCGCATCCGACGGAGCCGTGAACGGCTGATGGCCCCCGGCAAGTCGCTCGCCGAGCTCGCCGCCGACGGGGCCATGGACCCCGGCTGGGCGGCTGCCCTCGAGCCCGTCGCGCCGCAGATCGCGGCGATGGGGGACTGGCTGCGCGCCGAGACCGCCGCGGGGCGCGGCTACCTGCCGGCCGGCGCCAATGTGCTGCGCGCGTTCTCGTACCCCCTCGCCGACGTGCGCGTGCTGATCGTCGGCCAGGACCCGTACCCGACGCCGGGGCACCCGATCGGGCTGTCGTTCGCCGTCGAGCGGCACGTGCGGCCCGTGCCGCGCTCGCTGCAGAACATCTACAAGGAGCTGCGCGAGGACCTCGGCGTTCCGACGCCGGAGCACGGCGATCTCACGGCGTGGAGCGAGCACGGCGTCATGCTGCTCAACAGGGTGCTCACCGTGCGCCCGGGCGCCCCGGCCTCGCATCGCGGCAAGGGGTGGGAGGCCGTGACCGAGCACGCGATCCGCGCGCTGGTCGCGCGCGGGGGACCGCTCGTCGCGATCCTGTGGGGGCGGGATGCCGGCACGCTGCGCCCCCTGCTCGGCGACACCCCGATCATCGCGAGCGCGCACCCGTCGCCGTTGTCGGCCTCGAGCGGATTCTTCGGCTCGCGGCCGTTCAGCCGGGCGAACGCGCTGCTCGAGCAGCAGGGGGCGCAGCCCGTGGACTGGTCGCTCTAGGCTTAGCCCGTGCTGGAAGAGGAGTACCAACCGCGGCGTGTGCTGCCGCACCACCTGCGGAAGCCGGCGCCCGAAGAGGCGCCGTTCTCGTACAGCATCCGCGAGGCCGTCGCCGAAGATCTGCCCAGCGTGCGCGAGATCTACAACTACTACGTCACCAACTCGACGGTGACCTTCGACGACAAGCCGATGACGCTGAGGGCGTGGCGCACGAAGTTCGACCACATCCGCAAGGCGGGCATGCCGTTCCTCGTCGCCGAGAGCCCCAGCGGGCAGATCCTCGGCTACACGCTCGTGTCGCCGTGGTCGTCGAAGGCCGGGTACCGCTACACCGTCGAGAACTCGATCTATCTCGGGCCCGCCGCCACGGGGAAGGGACTCGGCACCCCGCTGCTGAAGGCCCTCATCGAGGCGGCGCGGCAGGCGGGCATCCGCGAGATCATCGCCGTGATCGCCGACCAGGGTGCCGATGCCTCCATCGCGATGCACAGGAAGCTCGGCTTCAAGGAGGTCGGGCGCATGGGCCGCGTCGGCTTCAAGTTTGACCGCTGGCTCGGCACCGTCACGATGCAGCTCTCGCTGCGGAAGAAGTAGGCGGCCCGGTTGCGCCGGTGCCCCGGCCCCCTGCGTCCCGAGCTTGCTTTGCGCTGCTCGGATCCGCTTCACGCTGCTCGGATCCGGACAGCGCCGAGAGGATCTGAGCAGCGCAAGCGGTCAAGCGCGGGGGACGGCGCGGCGCAGCGCGAGGAATCCGATCACCGCGCACACGACGGTGAGCGGAATCGACCAGGCGACGACGCCGACCGTGCTGTGCGCCGCGAACCACTCGCCGACGGCCGCCCACGAGTCGGTGAACCCGATCAGCGCGGCGGCTCCGACCAGTGCGAGGACGAGCACCGCGCCGACGGCGTACAGCCCGTAGGCCCGCCACCTGACGAACACCGCTCCGAAGATCGAGCCGAGGAACAGCACGCCGATCAGCCCGAAGAAGACCGTGAAGAGGCGCTGCCAGAGCGGGCCCGTGCCGAAATAGATCGTCTGGAAGACGTGGCCGTCGACGCCCCAGCCGTTCGTCCACTGCTCGACATAGCTCAGCACCACGACGCCCACCGTGAACTGCGCCGCGTGGAGCAGGAACCACAGCGCGGTGCCGAGGAAGAAGTCGCGGCGGGTCGACGACAGCCCGACGGCATACGCGAAGCTGACGCTCATGAGTTGGATGCCGGCGATCGCCTGGTAGATGAAGAGGTAGAAGATCGACCCCGTGTACTGCGTGTTCAGCGTCGTGCCGGGCCCGGTCGAGTAGCGCACCAGGTACCAGATCGCCATGTTGACCAGCAGGATGCCGATCAGGATCAGCCACGGCAGCAGCACCGCCAGATGCCAGCTGGCGTAGTGCAGGCGCACCACGCGCCAGATGCGCGCGAACGGAGCCGGCGGGCGGGCGGATGCCTGCGGCGGCGCAGCGAGAGCGGACATGGTTCCTCGTCTCAGCTCTTGGGGGTCGCCCGGCGCAGCGCCAGGTGCCCGATGACGGCGAACACGGCGGCCGGCACCAGCAGCCAGGCGGCGAAGCCGGCCGGCCCGACCGCGACGAACCAGCGGCCGACGGCACCCCACGACTCGGTGAAGGTGATGAGCGCGATCGTGCCGAGCAGCAGCAGCACGAGCGCCCCGCCGAGCACATACATGCCGGTGGTGCGCCACCTCACGAAGACCGCGCCGAAGACCGAGCCGATGCACTGGAAGAGCACGATGCCGCCGAAGAAGGTCAGCAGCCGCTGGCCGAAGCCGCCCGTGCCGTAGATCGCCGAGTGGAAGATCGCGGCGTGCAGGCCCCAGCCGCCGGTCCACTCCTCGGCGTAGGAGAGCAGCGTGAACGCGATCGAGAAGGCCGCGGACTGGATCAGGAACATGAGCCAGGTGCCGAGTGAGAAGTCCCGCCGCGTCGACGACAGGCCGAGCGCGTAGCCGAAGGTGAGGTTCATCGCCTGCACGGCGAACACGATCTGGTACGGCAGGAAGTACACGAGCCCGGGCGATAGGCCCTGCCCCGAGTCCGCGTTGTCGCGCGTCGCGAACACGATGATGCCCTGCACGATCAGGTAGACCGCGACGATGAAGGCGGTGATGTTGATCGGCACGATGATCGCGTTCATGCGGTTCGCGTAGTGCAGGCGCACGACGCGCCACACGCGGTCGAAGCCGCTCGGCGTGCGGCCCCCGCCTGTGCGGGCACCCGGCTCGGCGACGGCGATGGCGCTCATCGCGAGGCTCCTTCCCTGCTGCGCGTGCGGGCGCGGAAGCCGGCGCGCGTGGCGCCGCCCTCGAGGGGCGCTGCGGCGGTGGCATCCGCCCCGCCCAGCGTGCCGCCCGTGCGGCGCACGATCAGCTGCTGCAGCGAGACGGGCGTGAGCTGCAGGCCGGAGTTCAGCGCGTCGAGCCGCACGACCTCGTCGATGCCGTCGACGAGGACGGAGGCGGTGCCGCCGAGTTCCTCGCGCTGCAGCACCTCGAGACGGTGGCGTGTGGCGAACGCGTCGACGTCGGCCTGGGCGCCGACGATGCCGGCGGCGCGCCCGCGCAGCTCGTCTGCGGGTGCGTCGAGGATGATGCGGCCCTGGTCGATCACGACCACGTGCTCGAGCAGGTTCGCGACCTCGTCGATCAGGTGGGTGGAGAGCACGATCGTGCGCGGGAACTCGGCGTAGTCGGCGAGCAGGCGGTCGTAGAAGATCTGGCGCGCGACCGCGTCGAGGCCGAGATACGGCTCGTCGAAGAAGGTGAGCGGCGCGCGGGATGCCAGGCCCACGATCACCCCGACGGCGCTGAGCTGGCCGCGGCTGAGCTTCTTGATGCGGCGGTTCAGGGGCAGCCGGAAGTCGTCGACGAGCTGGGCGGCGAAGTCGGCGTCCCAGTTCTCGAAGAACCACGGCGCGGTGCGGAAGACGTGCTTCGGCTTGAAGTCGTCGGGGTACTTCTGGCTCTCTTTGATGAAGGCGATGTGCTGCAGCACGGCGGCGTTCTCGGCGGGGGTCTGCCCGAAGACGCGGGCGTCGCCGCTCGTCGGGAAGTCCTGGCCGGTGAGCACGTGCATGAGCGTGGTCTTGCCGGCGCCGTTGCGGCCGAGCAGGCCGGTGATGGAGTCGGTGGGGATCGTGAGGCTGATCTGCTCGAGCGCCGCCATCGATCCGAAGCGCTTGGTGAGGTCGCGGACCTCGATCACAGGGGTGGTGTCGGTCATTTCCAGTCCTAGTTGGTGACTGCGGTGGCGGCGGATTTCCGATCGGATGCCTCAGCCGAGGCATCCGTGATCAGTCCGCTCAACGTCGTGGCGTCGATGCCGAGCTTCTCGGCCTCGGCGAGCAGGGGCCGCACGTAGTCGTCGACGAACTGCGTGCGGCGCTTCCTGATGAGCGTGTCGCGTGCGCCGGTGGCGACGAACATGCCGATGCCCCTCTTCTTGTAGAGGACGCCCTCGTCGACCAGCAGGTTGACGCCCTTGCCGGCCGTTGCGGGGTTGATGCGGTGGAAAGCGGCGAACTCGTTCGTCGACGGGACCTGGCTCTCTTCGGCCAGCGTGCCCGCGATGATGTCGTTCTCGATCTGCTCTGCGATCTGCAGGAAGATCGGCTTGCCCTCGTCGATCACGCGGTTGCGCTCCTCGTTGGTTGGTTCATTACTCGACTAATGAACCACTGAGGCCGCGGGTTGTCAAGCGGCCGCCGGGCCGTCAGGGCGTGCATCGCCGTTCGCGGGTCGGCTCAGCGCACCCGCCTGCGCGGCGACAGTAGACGCCGCATCTCTGCCGCCGGAACGACATCCACTGTCGTCGCGAGAAGGATGGAAGGCGATGAAGCGGCATCTAGTGTCGCCGAACGACGCGAATCGCACCCCCAACGCGCGGACTTCGCTGTCCGGGCAGAAGCGTGAACGCGCTGCACGCCAAAGTGGGGCCGATGCGCAATTGCGCACCGGCCCCGACGTCGATTGTCTGTTGGCCTGCCTACGGGCGCAGCAGCACCTTCCCGACGCGGCCCGGCTCGAAGTTCGCCCGGCTCGCCTGGGCGATGTCGTCGAAGCCGTAGGTGGCCGCGACGGGCAGGGTCAGGGCGCCTTCGCGGATGCGCGTCACCAGCTCGCCGAGCAGCGCGCCGCGCTGGGCCGCGGGCATCGCGGCACTGACCTTGAGACCCCAGAACCCGGTGACGGTGAGGTTCTTGAAGATGACGTCGCCCGAGGCGAGGTTCATGATCGGCGAGGCCATGGCGCCGAAGACGACCATGCGGCCGTTCTCGGCGAGCAGCGAGAGCACGTCGCCGCTGGCGGTGCCGCCGACCGAGTCGACGCCCACGGCGATCGGCGCGCCGCCGGTGAGTGCGGCGACCTGCTCGCGCCAGTCGGGG
This sequence comes from Gryllotalpicola kribbensis, assembly GCF_039538245.1. NCBI lineage: Bacteria > Bacillati > Actinomycetota > Actinomycetes > Micrococcales > Microbacteriaceae > Gryllotalpicola > Gryllotalpicola kribbensis. The sequence continues at coordinate 67,902 of NZ_BAABBX010000006.1, read as the reverse complement.
GCGTCGGTCGCCACGATTCCGGTGATGCCCTGCGCCTCGAGCTCGGCGACGCCCTCGGCACGGCGCACCAAGCCGACGACGTGGATGCCGCGCGCGACGGCGAGCTGTGCCAGCAGACGCCCGACGGCGCCGTTGGCTGCGTTCTGCACGAGCCACTGCCCGGGCTCGAGCTGCAGCGTCTCGAGCAGCGCGATCGCGCTGAACGGCATCGAGACGAGCTGCGCGGCGGTCTCATCGCTCAGGCCGTCGGGCACGGGAAGGAGGCCGGCGGCGGGAGCGAGGAAGTACTCGGCCCACACGCCGAAGGTGCCGCCCGTGGCCACGCGCTGCCCGATCGACAGGTTCTCGACGCCGTCGCCGAGGGCGTCGACCACGCCGACCGCCTCGGTGCCCGCCTGCGCGGGCAGCTCGGGCTTCACGCCATAGGTGCCGCGCACGGTCCACAGGTCGTGGTTGTGGATGGGGCTGAGCAGGGTACGCACCCGCACCTGCCCGGGCCCCGGCTGCGGAAGGGGAAGAGATTCGACCTTCAGCACCTCATGCGGTTCGCCGAAGGTGTCATGCACGAGTGCGCGCATCGAAGCAGTCATGGCGGGACATCCTTAATATTGAAACGATCGTTCCACTATATACTGGAACGATCAGTTCACAAAAGTGAGGATGGGCAACATGGGACGCACCCGGACGTTCGATGCGGGCGCGGTCGTCGAGGCGGCGCGCGGCGTCTTCTGGGACCTCGGCTTCGCCGAGGCATCCGTGCCCGAGCTGGAACGCGCCACAGGGCTGAACCGCTCGAGCCTCTACCAGGCGTTCGGCAGCAAGCGCGGCCTGTTCGACGCGGCCGTGGCCAGCTATCTCGACGACGTGTTCCGGCCGCGGCTCGCGCCGCTGCGCGCCGCCGAGGTCGAGCCGGGCGCGCTCGAGGACTACCTCACGGGGCTGCGCGAGGCTATGATCGAGCGCCCCAGCGCGCGGGCGGCGAACGGATGCCTGCTGCTCGCCGCCGCGGGCGGGCCCCTCGGGCAGGACGCCGCCCTTCAGGCCATCGTGGTCCAGTACTACGCCGAGCTGCGCGCCGCCGTGGCCGCGGGCGTCGCGGCGCGCCACCCGCGACTCGGCGCCGCACGAGCCCGTGCTCTGACCACGAGCTGCACGTCGTTCGTGCTGTCGGCCATGGCCCTGGTGCGCGCCGACCCGGCCGCGGCCGCCGACATGCTGGATGCCGCGCTCGACGCGGTGCGCACCGCTCGGTAGCGCACCGCGTCGAGCGTGACGCAGCTCAGTTCAGCCCAGCTCGAGTCCGTGCCCGAACGGGAACAGCGGGTCGGCCGTGTCGAAGGGGACATCGGGGCGGGATGCCTCGACGGCGGCCATCGAGCGCGGCAGATCGAAGGGCAGCTTTCCCTCCGGCCGAACCGCGCCGCTCAGGGCATCGAGCAGCGCGCGAGTCGACGCCCCGTAGTCCACGACGAGACCCGCGACCCGCCCGGCGAAGGGCGTCAGCACGGCGGGACGGTCGAGATACACGTCGACGATGGTCGGCACGCGCGCGGCCAGGGCGAGGACCTCGTCGACCTGAGCGGTGGGGAACTCGAGGGAGCCCGCGTGGAAGAACGACTCGAAGCCGGGCCCACGCTGCTCGAACGGCGCCGCGAGGCGGACGATCGCGACATCGGCGCCGTCGGGGGAGTCGACGAGCTCGAGTCGCTCGTGCGTGATGCCGTCGGCGTCCGCACCCGCGATGAAGACGCGCGTTCCCGCGGCGAGCGGCAGCGCCGAGCGGCCCGACGTGGCGGCCTCGAGCACGGTGATCGAGCGGGACTGGGCCCGCAGCCCCGCAGCGCGGGCGTCGGGCGCACCGACGAGCGCATCGGCGGCCTCGATGTCGACGTAGCGGCCCTCGTCGAACAGCCCGAGCAGGAACTTCTCGCCGAGCAGCCGTCGCACCGAGGCGTCGATGCGCTCTTCGGAGACGCGGCCGCTGCGCACGAGCTCGACGACCAGCTCGGGGCACGCCTCGCCGCCGAACTGATCGGCGCCGGCATCCAGAACCTTCGCCACCCGCTCGAGCGGCGTGAGGTGCTCGACGCCCCACGCCCGCGCGGGGAACGGCAGCCCCGCGAACTCGGCATCGGTGATCAGGCCCCAGTCGGTGCAGATCACGCCGTCGAAGCCCAGCTTCTCGCGCAGCAGCCCCGTGAGGATCTGGCGATTGAAGCCGAAGCCCACCTCTTCGACGGGCTCGCCGTTGACGGCGAGGCCGACCGGCATGCCGTAGTACGGCATCATCTGCCGTGTGCCGGCCGCGATGAGCGCGCGGAACGGCTCAAGGTGCTCGTCGAACCGACCGCCCGGGTAGACCTGCTCGCGCCCGTAGGGGAAGTGCGGGTCCTCGCCGTCCTTCTGAGGTCCGCCGCCGGGGAAGTGCTTGGTCATGGCCGACACGCTCGCGCTGCCGAAGCGGCCGCTGCCGCCGCGCCGCCGGGCGATCTCACCCGTGGCCTGCAGGCCGTGCACGTAGGCGGCGCCGAGCCGCCCGGCGAGCTCGGCGCTCTCGCCGAACGTCCCGGCGGCGCGCGCCCAGCGCGGCTCGGTGGCGAGGTCGACCTGCGGGTGCAGCGCCGACCGCAGGCCGACCGCGAGGTACTCGCGGCGCACCGTGTCCGCGAATTCCTCGACGAGGTGCGCGTCGCGGGTGGCGGCGAGCCCGAGCGTCTCCGGCCACTGCGAGAACGGGCCGGCGAGCAGGCCCGTTCCCGGGTTGTCGGTGAAGGAGTGGCGTGGGTCGGTGGCCACCGTCACCGGAATGCCCAGGCGGGTGGCCGCCGCGAGCTCCTGCAGCCGGTTGTGCCAGAGCGCGAACTCGCGGGCGGTGCCGGGGGCGCCCAGCACGTTGAGGTGCGTCAGCCCGCGCTCGACCACGAGCTCGCTCGTGCCGGGCAGCCCGAAGCGCCCGGTGTCCTCGACGAGCGTGCCGCCGGAGCCCACCTGCACCATGGTCTGGAAGAGCTGAGCCGCCTTCTCCTCGAGCGTCATCCGCGCGAGGAGGTCGGCGACCCTCTCTGCAACCGGCGCGCCCGGATCCCGGTAGCGGGCCCCGCCCATCTCGTCGCCGCTCACGCCTGAGCCGACGCCAGTGCGGCGGCCTCGGCGAGGGCGGACTCGTCGAAGGGCGCGCCGGGGAACCGGGAGAGGCGCACGAGGGGGATGGCCCGCATCATTCGACCATGCGTCTCGTCGAAGAGCATCGCGCCCATCTCGGTGCCCGCGAGCGCCTCTCGCAGCCATGCGCCGCCCCGCGGGTGGGCGAGGAACTGGTCGGCGGTCGAGTCGACCGCGAGGGGCGGGGTGATCTCGGCTCCCGTGAGCGTGACGGTGTCGGTGAGGCGGATGTCGCGGCTCGACGCGCCGACGCGGATGTCGAAGCTGCCGCCCTCGACGACCCACGCGTGCGCGGCGGTGCTCCAGAACGCGAAGGCGCGCGAGTCGAGCTCGATCGCGACGGTCTGCGACTGGCCGGGCTCGAGGTGCACGCGTGCGAAGCCGCGCAGCTCCTGCTCGGGGCGGTAGACCGATGCCTCGGCATCCGTCACGTAGACCTGCACGACCTCGGCGCCCGCGGCCCGCCCCGTGTTCGTGACGGTGAGGCCGACCCGGACGCGCGGCGAGGCGCTGTCGTCGAGGACGTCGACCGCGAGCTCGGAGTAGGCGAAGCTCGTGTACGAGAGGCCGTGGCCGAACGGGTACGAGACGGGCAGCGCGTGCGCGTCGTACCAGCGGTAGCCGATGAGCAGGCCCTCGCCGTAGCGCACGACACCGTTCTCGCCGGGGAAGTTGCCGATGGCCGGGTTGTCCTCGAAGCGCACCGGGATGGTCTCGGCGAGCTTGCCTGAGGGATTCGCCTCGCCCAGGAGCAGAGCCGCGGTCGCCGACCCGCCGGCCTGACCGAGCAACCAGCCCTCGAGGATCGCCTTGGCCCGGCCCTCCCAACCCGAGACCGTGACGGCCGAGCCGTTCGAGAGCACCACGACCACGTTCTCGTTCACGGCCGCGACGGCCTCGAGCAGGGCGAGCTGCTGCGCGGGCAGCTCCATGTGCTCGCGGTCGTAGCCCTCGGACTCGTACGACGGCGGCAGGCCGAGGAAGACGAGGGCGACCTCGGCGGTGCGGGCGGCCTCGACCGCCTCGGCGACGAGAGCGTCGTCCGCGGCATCCGCCTCGATCTCGAAGCCGGGCGCAAAGAGCAGCTCGCGCTTCCCGAGCAGGGCCAGCTCGAGCGCCTCAAGCGCGGAATCGATGCGGGTCGGGTTGACCTGAGACGAGCCGGCGCCCTGGAATCGCGGCGTGCGGGCGAACTCGCCGATCACCGCGACGGGCCCGCCCTGCGCGGCGAGGGGCAGAATGCCGCCCTCGTTCTTGAGCAGTACCGCGCTTTCGAGCGCCGCCTCACGCGCGAGGGCGTGGTGCGCATCGACGTCGAACGAATCGAGCGGCTCGCGGTTCTGCGACTTGGCGACCAGACCCAGCACGTTGGCGACCGCGGCGTCGACGGATTCCTCGCTGAGCGTGCCGGCCGCGACCGCCTCCACGATGCGGCGCTGCCCGACGCCGGCCGACGACGGCATCTCGAGGTCGAGGCCGGCCGCGACCGCCTTGTCGCGCTCATTGACGGCGCCCCAGTCGGAGACGACGAGGCCCTCGTAGCCCCAGTCCTCGCGCAGCACCTCGGTGAGCAGCCAGCGGTTCTCGGAGGCGTAGACGCCGTTGATCTTGTTGTACGAGCACATCACGGTCCAGGGCTGCGCCTCGGTGACGACCTTCTCGAACGCGGGAAGGTAGATCTCGCGCAGCGTGCGCTCATCGACCTGAGCGTCGACCGTCATACGGTCGGTCTCCTGGTTGTTGGCCGCGAAGTGCTTCAGCGAGGTGCCGACCTGCTTGCTCTGGATGCCGGTGACGAGCCCGGTGGCGAGCGAGCCGGCCAGCAGCGGGTCTTCCGAGAAGTACTCGAAGTTGCGGCCGCACAGCGGCGAGCGCTTCATGTTGACGCCCGGCCCGAGCAGCACGGCGACGTCGGCGGCGCGGCACTCGTCGCCGAGCGCTGCGCCGACGCGCTGCATGAGCGCCGGGTCCCAGCTGGAGGCGAGGCCCGCGGCGGGCGGGAAGCAAGTGGCGGGAACGGACGCGTTGAGGCCCAGGTGGTCGGCGCCCTCCGCCTGCTTCCGCAGCCCGTGCGGGCCGTCGGTGAGCATGATCGCGGGGATGCCGCGGGAATCGTCGCCCTGCGTATTCCAGAAGTCCGAGCCGTCGAGCAGGGCGGCCTTCTCTTCGAGACTCAGCTCGGCGAGAAGACGGGGGATGTCGATGCGGGAGGTGGTGTCGGTCATGTCTGTATCTCTGCTTTCGTCTCGGGTCAGCGTGCGCCGCGAATGAACATGGTGCTCACCGCGCCGATCACGATGATCACCGCGCCGATGAGGAAGAGGGAGGTGTAGTTCTCGCCGCCGCCCGCGCCGATGGCGAGCAGCGCCGGGGCGACCGCGGGCGCGAGGGACTGCGGCAGCGCATTCGCGATGTTGAAGACCCCCATGTTCTTCGCGGCCTCGGTCTCGCGGTTCGGCAGCACGTCGGTGACCAGAGCAAGGTCGACAGCCATGTAGGCGCCGAAGCCGATGCCGAACAGCCCAGAGGCGACGTAGAGCAGGCCCGGCTGGCCGGCGAGGGCGAAGACGGCGAGCGCGGCGCCGGCGAGCACGGTCGCGATGATGACGAAGACCTTGCGGCGGCGCAGCCGGTCGGAGAGCCAGCCGCCGAGCGCCGCCGAGAGAGTGAGCAGGATCGCCTGCAGGATCATCAGGCGCAGCTGCCAGCTGAGGGCGGTCGCGGTGTCGAAGCCGAACCGGTCCTGCAGGTAGTACAGCTGGTAGTTGTTGTACGAGGCGAAGCCGAACAGCATCAGGAAGCGCCCCAGCCAGGCCCAGCCGAAGTCGGGGAACTTACGCGGGCTGACCCAGAAGCCGGCGAAGAAGCGGCCGAGGTGGAACGGCTCTGCGCTCGCCTTGTCGAGCACGCGGTCGCGCAGCACCAGGGAGAACAGCACGACGCCGATCAGGCCGAGAGCCGCGGGGATGATGATCATCCACGCCGTGGCGATGCCGGCACCCGCGAGCACTGTCGCAATGCCGATGCCGACGAGGGCGGAGACGTTCTGCCCGGTGCCGACCCAGCCGGACACCTTAGCGCGCCGCGCCTCGTCCACCTGGTCGGGCAGGACCGCCTGGAACGCGGCCTGCGCCGCGTTGAACGCCGTCTGAGCGAGCGCCCACCCGATCACGACCTGCCAGATCGCGCCGGCCACCGCGATGATCACGAGGCCGACGACGCCGCCGATCACGCCGGCGAGAAGCCACGGCTTGCGCATGCCGAACCTCGAGGTCGTGCGGTCGGAGAGCGCCCCGGCGATCGGGTTCGCCACGAAGGCGAAGAAGGCGCCGACGCCGGTGACCGCGCTCAGCGCCCCCACTCGATGGGCATCGTCGGTCAGGGTCGAGACCTTGACCGCGAGAGTGCTGACGACCGGTGTCATGACGGCGATGTACATCATGAAGAACCCGACGACATACATCACGAGGACGCCGGTGCTGGCTGAAGCCGAGCGCGCTTCCTTGTGTGCAGACGGGCCAGACGCCGACGTCTGGTCGAGTTGCACGTTCATCCTTGAACTCCTCTGTCCGGCGGCCCACTCTGGCCGCACCGCAGCGAGGCTAACACCGATAACTGACCGAGTGGTAAATATTCAGATCGGCTCGGCCGTGGCATCCTGGGCAGGGCATGACGATCAAAGACGAAGCAACCGCCTCCCGGCGTTCCGGCGGGTACGCGAAGGGCCGCGCGCGCCGCCAGCAGATCCTCGACGAGGCGATGACGCTGTTCGGCGAGGTCGGGTACCGCAGCGCGTCGCTGCGCGAACTCGCCGCCCGCGTCGGCATCTCGCACCCGGGCCTGCTGCACTACTTCGCGACCAAGGAGGCGCTGCTGCTCGCGGTGCTCGAACGCCGCGACGAGATCGACTCCTCGACGCTCGACGAAGACGAGGGCGACGGCGTGGCCGTGCTGCGACGGCTGGTCGACATCGTCGAGTTGAACGCGCGACGGCGGGGAGTGGTCGAGCTGTATGCCGTGCTCTCGGCCGAGGCGACCAGCAGCGAGCATCCCGCGCACGACTACTTCGTCGCCCGCTACGCCCACACGCTCTGCGCGACGACCCGCGCCTATCGCCTCGCGCAGGAGCGCGGACAGCTCAAGGAGGGCGTCGACCCGGACGCGGCCGGCCCCCAGCTCGTCGCTCTGATGGACGGCCTGCAGCTGCAGTGGCTGCTCGACGGCGGCCGCACGGATATGACCGGCATCGTGCGCGCGCAGATCTCGGCACAGCTCGCCGTTCCGCTCTAGAGGTCAGCGGTTCCCAGCTACGTATGCGGCGGACGTTAAGAAAAACGCTCAGCCGCCTCATAGGCTGAGAGGCATGGAGCTCGGCGTCTACGCGATCATCGGCGTGGGCGTCATCGTGGCCGTCGCGGCGTTCTCTCGGCGCCTCGGCATCGCGGCGCCCATCATCCTCGTGCTCGTCGGCGTCGGCATCTCGTTCCTTCCCGGGGTGCCCGAGGTCGAGGTGCCGTACGAGCTGATCCTCGACGTCGTGCTGCCACCGGTGCTGTATGCCGCAGCCCTCACCGTGCCGATCACCGACTTCCGCCGGAACCTCGCCCCCATCGCGAGCCTCTCGATCGTCCTCGTCGTCATCACGGCCCTCGGCTCGGGATTCCTGCTCTACACGCTGCTGCCGCACCTCAATCTCGCGGCGGGCATCGCGCTCGGCGCCATCATCTCCCCGCCCGACGCCGTCGCGGCGACGTCGATCGGGCGGCGCCTCGGGCTGCCGCCGCGCCTGCTCACCCTGCTCGAGGGCGAGGGGCTCCTCAACGACGCCACGGCCCTGGTGCTGCTGCGCTCGGCGCTCGCCGTCGTCGCCGGCGGCATCGGCACGCCCTGGCACGTGGCGACGGACTTCGGCTACGCCGTCGTGGTCGCGGTGATCATCGGGCTCGCGGCCGGCATCGTGACGACATGGGTGCGCTCGCGCTTCACGGATGCCACGCTCGACACCGCCATCTCGCTCATCGTGCCCTTCGTCGCGTTCATGCCCGCGGAGGCGCTCAACGCGTCGGGCGTTCTGGCCGTCGTGATCGCCGGGCTCTATGTCGGCGGCGTGGGGCCGCGGCTCCTCTCTGCGCAGGCCCGCATCAACGAGCGCATCAACTGGGGCACGGTCCAGTTCCTGCTCGAGAATGCGGTGTTCCTGGCGATCGGCCTGCAGATCCGCTTCCTCGTGGACCACGTCAATCAGTCGGTGCTGAGCATCGGGGCATCCGTCGGCATCGGCCTGCTCGCCACCGCCGCGCTCATCGTCATCCGCTTCGCGTGGATCGTGCCGTTGCTGGCCGGTATGCGCCGCGCCGTCGCCCGTCGCGAGAAACGGCTGCTGCGCCAGTGGCTGTGGCTGTCGTACTTCCGCGCCCACCCGGTCGAGAAGCCGCGCGACGCGCGGCGAAAACGGCGCGCAGAGCAGGACTATGCGCGGCGTCGTGCCGATCTCGACCATGATCGTGAGAACCAGATCGACTGGCGCGGGGGCATCGCGCTCGGCTGGTCGGGCATGCGCGGCGTCGTCACCCTGGCTGCGGCGCAGTCGCTGCCGACGGACGGCAGCGTCCCGTATCGCTCGCAGCTCATCCTGATCGCCTTCACGGTGGCGGTCGCGAGCCTCGTCGTGCAGGGCGGAACTCTGCCGTGGCTGATCAAGCTGCTGCGGATTCCCGGCGTGGACGCGGACGCCGACGGGCGCGACGTCGCCCGCCTGCTCGACGAGGTCAGCAATGCCGGCCTCAAGGCGCTCGACGACCCGCGCGAGGCGCTCGGGATCGAGGGCGAGATCGACCCCGACGTGCTCGAGCGGGTGCGTCAGAGCACCTTCCTGCGCTCCGAGGTCGCCTGGGAGCGGGTGCGCGCCTCCGACGTTCCGCTCGATCAGCGCCCGCACCAGCTGTTCATGGCACTGCGCCGGCTCGTCGTCGATGCGGAGCGCGAGAAGCTGGTCGAGGAGCAGCGGCTCGGGCGCTATTCGACGCGGGCGCTCGCCAGTGTGCAGACGATGCTCGACCTCGAGGACACGCGCCTGCGGCCGCCGCGCGCGGGCCACTGAGCGCCGGCACGTCATCCCGGCAGCTTTCGCGCGCGGCGCCGCGTTGAACCCCGCCCCGCGTCGCGCTGCTCGGATCCTCTTCGCGCTGCTCGGATCCGCGCCGCGTCGAGAGGATCTGAGCAGCGCAACGGGCTCGAGCCGCCCGACACGCGAAGCGCGCAGTGCGAGAGTGGGGGAGTGAGCGAGATCGAGGATGCCGGCGACGACACGAACCTGCACGAATACACCGCCCTCGAGCAGTGGCAGCTGCTGCAGAGCCGGCAGATCAGCCCGGTCGAGCTGACCGAGGCCTACCTCGAGCGCATCGAGGCGGTGAACGACGTGGTCGGCGCCTTCGTCACCGTCACCGGCGATGAGGCGCTCGAGCGCGCGCGCGTCGTCGAGACCTCGGTGCCGACGACGGCGCCGCTGTGGGGGCTGCCCTCTGCCGACAAGGATCTCTGGAACCGAGCCGGCATTCCCACCGGCTACGGCTCGCGCGCCATGGCGGGCTACGTGCCCGACGCCGACGACGAGCAGGTCGCCCAGCTCGATGCGGCCGGAGCCGTGAGCCTCGGCAAGACCGCGGCGCCCGAGTTCGGCATGCCGAGTTATACCGAGACGCTCGTCGCGCCGCCGGCGCGCACCCCCTGGGACCTCACCCGAAACGCCGGCGGCTCCAGCGGGGGAGCGGCGGCGGCCGTCGCGGCGGGCCTGCTGCCGTTCGCGCCGGGCTCGGACGGCGGCGGCTCCATTCGTATTCCCGCAGCGGCATGCGGCCTCGTCGGCCTCAAGCCCGGCCGCGGCCTGGTGCCCGCGGGCAGCGGGCTCGGCGGCGCCGACGGCCTCGTCGTGAACGGCCCGATCGCCCGCACCACGGCCGATGCGGCCCTGCTGCTCGAAGGCATGATCGCGAGGCGCCCCGACGGGGCGATCGACCACCACTACGCCGTGCGGGCGGCCGGCGGCGACGGCCCCTTCCTCTCGGCGGCGGTGCGCGGCGAGCTCGACGACGGCACGAGGCGGTTCCAGCTGGGCGTCATGACGAGTTCCGCGTGGGACGCCGCCTACCCCGGCATCGAGATCTCGCCCGAGGCATCCCTGGCGCTCGAGACGGCCGTGAACGCCCTGACCGGCCTCGGTCACGGCATCGAGCAGACCGAGCTGCCGCCCGACCCGACGTACGCGCCCGCATTCCGCGACGTGTGGCAGGCCGGTGCCGCGACCCTGCCGCTCGATGACGAGCAGCTCGCCCGCACCGAGCCGCTCACGCAGTGGCTCGTCACCGCGGGGCGCGCGCTTCCCGCCGCCCGGGTGATCGAGAGCCTGCGCACCCTGCGGCGCTTCGAGCGGGACTTCATCGCCCGGTTCGCGAGCTTCGACGCGGTGCTCACCCCGGCGCTCGCGATGACGCCGCGGCCGAACGGGTGGTACGACCACGACGACGCCGAGCGGAACTTCGAGCAGCAGTGCCGCTACACGCCCTTCACGTCGATGGTGAACGTGAGCGGGCTGCCGGCGATCACCGTCCCCGTCTTCCAGACGGAGCCGACGGCGGATGCCCCGGCCGGCCTGCCGATGGGCGTGCAGCTCATCGGGCGCCCCGGGGGCGAACGCACCCTGCTCGCCCTGAGCGCGCAGCTCGAGCGGAAGATCCGCTGGCGCTTCCGCCGCCCGCCCGTGTGGTGACGCGCGTCAGCCGGTGAGCTCGACGAGCAGCTCGAACAGCGCGTGCCGCAGCGCCGGGTCGGATGCCTGGGGAGCGGTGCGGCCGAAGGGGCGGAACCTCGAGAAGTAAGTGCCGCTCGGGGCATCCATCGGCAGCGTGCTCGAGAACGCGATCAGCGGCTCGGCCCCGCTTCGCGCCGACCGACCCCAGTGGCCCGCGAGGACCGTGTTGCCGAGGCGCACGAGGCGCGAGGTGCCGCCGAAGCTCGTCGCCACCATGCCGGGGTGCACCGAATAGGCGTCCACCCCCGTGCCGGTCAGGCGCTCGGCCAGCTCGCGGACCCACATCACGACCGCGAGCTTCGCCGTGCCGTACACGGGCCAGCCGCGGCGGTAGGGGCGCTCGGCCCACTCGAGGTCGTCGAGCTGCAGGCGGCCCCACTGGTTCGCCATCGAGGCCGTCGCGAGCACGCGCACCGTTCCCGGCGCGACGCCGGGCAGTGCCGACGTCGCTTCGAGCCGCGGGCGCAGCAGCCGGGTCAGCAGGAACGGCGCGAGCACGTTCGACTGCAGCGTGCGCTCGTGCCCGTCGGCGGTGAGCTCCCACTCGCTGACGAGGCCGCCCGCGTTGTTGACGAGCACGTCGATACGCTCATAGCGGGCGAGGAGCTGCTCGGCCAGCATCCGCACGTCATCGAGGCGATCGAAGTCGGCGACGTATGCCTCACCGCCCGCCTGGCTCGCGACGGAGCGCGTGCGCTCGGGGTTGCGCCCGACGACGGCGACGTGATCGCCGCGGTCGGCCGCCGCCAGCGCGGTCTCGCGGCCGATGCCCGAGCTCGCCCCGGTGACGACGACGACCCGGCTCGGCACCCCGCTCACAGGTAGCCGCCCTTCTCGAGCCCCGCCTCGATCTCGAAGCGGTTGCGCAGCGGGTCTCGACCCGCGGCCGCATAGAGCAGGGGGAACAGCATGCCGAGGCGCTGCCACTGCCGCTTGTGCACCGCCTCGTGCTCGAGCACAGTGTCGCTCGCGTTGTCGGCGGTGAGATAGCACGAGCCCACGCACGAGCCGCCGCGGCCGAAGGCCCACTTCGGCATGCCGGTGAAGACGAACAGGCCGGCGCGGCGGCGGACCTCGCCGGTGCTCCACAGGAAGCCCCAGACGAGCCCCACGCAGGTGGCGAACAGGTAGCCGGGCAGCGAGAGGAGGCGCAGCAGCGCGCTCATGCCGTTGGGCGCCCGTAGCTCTCGAGCAACCGCAGCCAGACCTCGCTGAGCGTGGGGTACGAGGGCACGGCATGCCAGAGCCGCTCGATCGGCACCTCGGCGGTGACGGCGATCGTGGCGGAGTGCAGCAGCTCGCCGACATCCGCCCCGACGAAGGTGACGCCGACGAGCACGCGACGGTCCTCGTCGACGACGGCCCGCGCCGTGCCCTCGTAGCCGTCGGAGTGGATCGTCGCGCCCGCGACCCAGCCGATCTCATAGTCGACGACGCGCGTGCGGATGCCGCGCCGCTCGGCCTCGGCCGCTGTGAGCCCCACCGACGCCACCTCGGGCGTCGTGAACGTGACCTGCGGCACGGCGGCGTGGTCGGCGGTCGCCGCGTGCACGCCCCACGGCGAGGTGTCGACGTGCTTGCCGAGCGCCCGGGCGGCGATCGCGTCACCCGCGATGCGCGCCTGGTACTTGCCCTGGTGGGTGAGCAGCGCGCGCCCGGTGACGTCGCCGGCGGCGTACAGCCAGTCGATGGGGGCGCCGTCGGGCCCGAGCACGCGCAGCGAGTCGTCGGTCGTGAGCCAGTCGCCGGCGGGCAGGCCGATCGCCTCGAGCCCCAGGTCGCTCGTGCGGGGCACGCGGCCCGTGGCGACGAGGATCTTCTCGGCGGTCACGGCGGTGCCGTCGGAGAGCAGCAGGGTGTGGCCGCCGCCGGACTCGGCCGACTCGACGCGGTCGACGGTCGTGCCGAGGCGCACGTCGGCGCCGGCCTTCGTGAGCGCCGCGGCGACCTTCTCGCCGGCGAACGGCTCCTGGCCGCCGAGCAGCGTGCCGCGTGCGATCAGGGTCACCTGCGCGCCGAGGGAGGTGTAGGCGGTCGCCATCTCGGCGGCGACCACTCCGCCGCCGATGATGGCGAGCGATGCGGGAACCGACTTCGCGCTCGTGGCGTCGCGGCTGGTCCACGGCTGGGCCTCGGCGAGGCCCGGCGTGTCGGGCAGCATCGGCAGCGAGCCGGTCGAGACGGCGACGGCGTGGGTCGCGGTGAGCTCGGTGACGGTGCCGTCGGCGGCCGTCACGGTGAGCGACTTCGGCCCCGTGAAGACGGCGTGGCCGCGCACGAGGTCGATGTGCGCGGAGTCGAGCCACGACACCTGGCCGTCGTCCTTCCAGTTGCTCGTGACCGTGTTGCGGCGCGCGAGCACCCGCTCGACGTCGAGCGACCCCGTGACGGCTTCGGCAGCACCGGGGACCGCTCGCGCGGTCTCGAGCACCGAGCCGCTGCGCAGCAGCGCCTTCGACGGCATGCACGCCCAGTACGAGCACTCGCCGCCGACCAGCTCGGCCTCGACGATGACGGTCTTCAGGCCGCCCTGCACGGCGCGGTCGGCGACGTTCTCGCCGATCGCGCCCGCTCCGATGACGATGACGTCGTAGCTGGTCATGATTCCTCCGTTGGGGTGGGCAGCGGTCGGGTGAGCGCGGCGAGCACGCGCAGGATGGCCGAGAGATCGGATGCCGCGGCGTCGGGGGATGCCGGGGCGAAGCCCGTCACTGCCCCGCCGACCAGCTCGAAGCGAGCTCGCAGGGCGCGGATCGCGGCGGTGAGCTGCTCGACCTCGAGGCCGAAGGGCTCGGGGAATCCCACGCCCTCGATCACGGCCGGGTCGAGCACGTCGAGATCGACGTGGACGTAGATCTGCGTCGCGCCCGTCGCGGCGGCGGCCTCGACGATCGCGTCGGGCGTCGCGAGCTCGGCGACGCCGAGGGCGCGGATGCCTGAGGACTGGAGGTACTTGGCCTCGGGGTCGTCCAGCGCCCGGGCCCCGGCGTGGATCACGCGCGTTGGGGCGAACGCGGCCGGCTCGGGCGCGAGCCCCTCGGCGCCGTCGCCGAGCAGGGTGCGCAGCACCATTCCGCTGAAGGTGCCGGTGGGGGAGGAATCCGGTGTGTTCAGATCGCCGTGCGCGTCGAACCAGACCATCAGCAGCCCCTCGTGCTGCTCCGCGGCGCGGGCGGCCGTGGCGAGGTCGGCGCCGCAGTCGCCGCCGATCAGGAAGACGGTCTCGTCTGCCGCGAAGGTGTCGAGAGCCGAGCGCACCTGGTCGGCGACGGCACGGATCGAGGAATAGCGCTGCACCCCGGTGCCGAGCGACTCACCCGCTTCGACCCGCACCTCGACGGGCGTCGTGGCGGCTGAGGGCAGGTCGCCCGCAATGGCGTTCGCGCCGTCGGCGAGCCGCATCGCTCGGGACGACCCGGAACCCTGCCACTGGGGCACGACGAGGAAGCGCGCGGGCATGTCGCCACACTATCGACCGGCGTGCGCTTGCGGCAGAGCCGTGCGGCGCGGGTGGCTTCCCCCGGAGCGAACGCGCGCGGCCCACAGCCGCCTCGACGCGGCCCACAGTCGCCTCGACGCGGCCCACAGTCGCCTCGACGCGGCCCACAGCCGCCTCGACGCGGCCCACAGCCGCATCGAAGAGTGCCAAAAGGGGCTTTTGCGCCAGAGCACCGTTTCGGCACGCCTCGATGCGGTCACCCGCCCCGCGGCGTCGCCGCACCGCTCAGAGCGAACGCGCGTGCGCCACCAGCTTGTCGAAGGCCGCGTCGAGCGCGGCATCCGTCTGCCGCGCTTCGGGGTGCGCGTCGAACCAGGCGATCGTCTCGGCCGCGCCCTGCCAGTACGGCACGGTGGTCGCGAACTCGGGCACGAGGGCCTTCACCTTCGCGTTGTCGAACACCATCGAGTGAGCCTTGTCGCCGATGAGGCCCGGCAGCTGCTCGGGCAGCACCCGGCCGATCGTCTCGCTCGCGACGTGCACCAGCTCGGGCTCGGCGACGCCCGCGGCCTGGCCGATCCAGGTGTAGATCTGGTCCCAGGTGGGGTGGTGGTCGCCCGTGATGTGGAAGGTGTCGCCGATCGCCAGGGGATTGCCGAGCAGCCCGACGAAGGCGACGGCGAAGTCGCGGGCGTGGGTGATCGTCCACAGCGAGGTGCCGTCGCCGTGCACGACGACGGGCTTCCCGGCGCGCATGCGGGCGACGTCGGTCCAGCCGCCGGTGGTCGGCAGCCGCGTCTCGTCATAGGTGTGCGACGGCCGCACGATCGTGATGGGCAGCCCCCGCTCGCGCACGGCGGCGACGAGCAGGTCCTCGCAGGCGATCTTGTCCTGCGAGTACTTCCAGAACGGGTTCACGAGCGGCGTCGACTCGGTGACCGGAATGCGCGACGGCGGCGTCTGATACGCCGAAGCCGAGCTGATGAACACGTACTGCCCGGTGCGGCCGCCGAACAGGCTGAGGTCGGTCTGCAGGTGCTCGGGGGTGAAGGCGAGGAACTCGGCGACCGCGTCGAACTCGCGGTTTCCGAGGGCTTCGCGCACGGACTGGGGGTCGCGGATGTCCGCAACGAGGCTCTCGACCTCAGGGGGCAGCGCCCGGCTCGACTCGCGCCCGCGGTTCAGCACCGTGACGTCATGACCGCGCTCGACCGCGAGCCGCACGCTGCTCGCCGAGATCGTTCCGGTGCCACCGATGAAAAGGAACTTCTTCGTCGCCATACGGCTCACGTTAGTCGCGCGTCGCGCGGCGGGTCGTATCGATTCGACATTTAGCCTCGATCGGGTGACCTGGGACGATCCGTACGGCTCTGACGTGCTCGCCGACAAGAACTGGCGCCGCCGCGGCGTGGTGCAGCCGGTGCCCACCCCGGCCGAGCGCGATCTCGTCGTCGAGGTCGTCGACGGCGGCTTCGTCGGAGCCGTCGTGGGCATCGCAGAGGGCGGCCTGGTGCAGCTCGAGGATCGGCGCGGCAAGGTGCGCGTGTTCCCGCTGGGGCACGGATTCCTCGTCGACGGCCGCCCCGTCGTGCTGACCAAGCCGGAGCCCAAGGCGGCGCCGAGCGGCGTCGCCGGCCGGGCCCGAAGCGCCTCGGGGTCCTTCCACGCGGGCGACGTCAAGGCGCGCGTCGCCCGCGGCAGCCGCATCTTCGTCGAGGGGCGGCACGACGCCGAGCTCGTCGAGAAGGTGTGGGGCCACGACCTGCGCGTCGAGGGCGTCGTCGTCGAGTACCTCGAGGGCGTCGACAACCTCGAAGAGCTGCTCGCCGAGTTCCGGCCAGAGCCGAGCCGCCGGGTCGGGGTTCTCGTCGACCACCTCGTGAAGGGGTCGAAGGAGAGCCGCATCGCCGAGGCGGTGGCGAGGGGGCCCTATGGTCGCGACGTGCTCGTCGTGGGGCATCCGTTCGTCGACATCTGGCAGGCCGTCAAGCCTGAACGCGTGGGCCTTCAGAAGTGGCCCGAGATTCCGCGCAGCATCCAGTGGAAGAAGGGCATCGCGCAGGCGCTGCGGCAGCCGCATGAGAATCAAGAGGACATCGCGCGCCTGTGGCAGCGGATCCTCGGTAGGGTGCGCACCTACGCCGACCTCGAGCCGGCGCTGCTCGGCCGGGTCGAGCAGCTGATCGATTTCGTGACGGCCTAAGCCGATACCTCTGCGGCGACCTCGTCGACGGTGCTGCAGACCTCTTCGGGGTCGGCGTCGAGCGAGTGCGCCGCGCGCACCACGATCTCGCGCAGAGCGGCGGCGTCGCCGGCGGGGAGCCCGGCGAGAAGCCGCTCCTCGACCTGGTTCATGCGCGCGGTCAGCTGCCGCAGGCGCTCGGTGCCGACGTCGGTCAGGGTCACGCGGCGGGAGCGGCGGTCGTGGGGGTCGGGGGTGCGGGTCACGAGCCCGGCCTTCTCGAGGTCGTCGATGAGGTAGGTCAGCACGGTGCGGTCGAGGCCCGTCGACTCGGCGATCTGCGCCTGGTTGCCGCAGGAGTTCGACGCGGCGACCGAGAGCACCTGGAAGCCGCGGGTGCCGCCGGGGAGCCCGTCGAGCGCCTCGGTCGAGAGCTTCAGATAGCCGCGCAGCAGGGTGCCGAGAGACCAGCCGAGGTCGGCCTGTCGCTCCTGTGTGCCTGCCATGTCGCTCACTTTATCCGCCTGGGTTCCGTTCTTCGTGGTTCTGCGCCGCACTCTGTTGCCACTCTCAGAATGTCTGTGCTTATGATCGTCTGAGTCACAGAACATCTGCTGTGAATAACGCTGTCTTGCACAACAACCAAGCCGTCAAGGAGAGCATTCCCATGAGCACCGTCTTCCGACTGGACGCGAGCATCAAGCCCGAGGGCTCCGTCACCCGCGCCGTCTCCGAAACCCTCGAGAACGCGATCGTCGCCGAGCTCGGCGACGCGGTGACCACCACCAGCCGCTCCATCGGCCTCAACCCCCTGCCGTCCGACGCGTGGGCCACCGCGGCCTTCGCCGGCTACGTCCCTGCCGAGCAGCGCAACGAGCAGCAGAACGCCGCCGTCGCCCTCGCGACCGAGCTGGCCGACGAGCTGGCGGCGGCCGACGCCGTGATCATCGCGGCGCCGTTCTACAACTGGGGCGTCACCCAGCACCTCAAGACCTGGTTCGACCTCGTGCTGACCGACGGCCGCTTCGGCCCGGGCGCCGAGACGAAGGCCGGCACCGGCAAGTCCGCATTCCTCGTGATCGCGCGCGGCGGCGGCTACGGCGAGGGCACCCCGCGCTACGGCTGGGACCACGCCTCGGCGTGGCTGAAGCGCGTCCTGCAGGACGTCTGGGGCTACGAGGTGACCGTCATCGAGGCCGAGCTCACGCTCGCCGAGACCACGCCGGCCATGGCCGAGCTGGTCGACCTGGCCCGCAAGAACCTCGCCGACGCGCACGCGGCGGCCGAGAGCCACGGCAAGGCCGTCGCCGCGAAGATCGCGGCGTAAGCAGCGACAGGGCGGGCGGATGCCTCGGCGAGGCATCCGCCCCCTGCGCTCTGATAGCCTGAGCATGCCCTGGCCCCATTAGCTCAGGGGATAGAGCGTCTGCCTCCGGAGCAGAAGGCCGTTGGTTCGAATCCAACATGGGGCACACTTCTCCCCTTCTCTTGCCGGTGCCCCGTCCTTCCGGCGGGGCTCACGCGTGCAGCAGCGTCAGCACGTGGTACATCACGTAGACCGGCCAGACCGCCGCCTGCAGCAGCCCGAGGATCACGGGCCAGAATCCGCCGCCCGAATGCGAGATGAAGTAGATCGCGGCGCCGATGTAGGCCATCAGGAAGATCAGCCCCCACCCGCCGTCGGATGCCCGTCCTCGTCTGCCGCTCATGGTGCCCTCCTGTGTCGCACCACAGCTTCGAGGCGGGCGGGCCGCGCCGCAAGAGGCCGCCGGCCCTCGGCGCGCCGTGGGGTCTGTGCGCGGAATGCGCGGGGCGAAGCCGGGTACCGGTCCGGCATGACTGACGAGAACCAGACGCCCGGCGGGAAGAGCGACGACGAGCTGCTCGAGTGGGTCGAGCGCAACACCGTGACCACGAACGACGCCGTGGCCGGCGAGACGGTCGAGCCGGGCGCGGGCGACGGGAACGACGGGCCGACGGGCGGCTCGCCGCGCGAGGCCGAGCCGGCGTATCACGAGCATGACGCCCATGAGGACGAGAACGACGCGCCGCAGGATCTCGACGGCGGTGACGAGCCCGCTCTCGGCGAGGGCGGCCCCGCGGGCCTGTGACGGGCAGGCGGCCATGACGGACATCCCCAGGGACATCGCCGACGACGGCGCCGAGCACTCCGATGAGGAGACGATCGAGCGCATCGCGGCCGACGTTCTCGACGAGATCGAGCACGGACGCGTGCGCGGCGACACGGCGACGCTCATCGGCGAGCGGCTGGAGGCCGTCGGCATCCGCTTGCGCAGCGAGGCGATCGAGTCGATCGCCGAGGATCTCGAGGAGCAGGCGTCACGGTAGCGGTCTGGCCGGCCTGTTGACGCCCCGCGGGGCGGTCTGCGGTCTGCGATCGCCGGTCAGGCGTCCAGCGCGGCGATGATCTCCGCGATCGTGCCGGTTTCGGCAATGCGCGGGAAGGTGTGAGCAAGCGCGTGGTGGTGCGCAGCCTCGTCGACGTCGGTGATGCCGTCGGTCGCGATCGTGACGTGGAAGCCGTGGTCATAGGCGGCGCGGGCGGTGGACTCGACGGCTTGGCTGGTCGAGACGCCGGTGAGCACGATCTGGGTGATGCCGCGTTCGTCGAGGTCGTCGAGCAGGCCGGTGCGGCCGAGAGCCCCCCAGCTGTTCTTCGTGACCGTGTGGTCGCTTTCGGCGGCGCGCAGCTCGGGCAGGAACTGCGTGTACTCGTCGGGGAGCGTGAGGCCTGCCGGGTCGCCGGCGTCCGTGCGCCCGGGGGCGGTGCCGGCGACGCGCACGAGGACGACGGGGCGTGCGTGGGCGCGGAAGGCGTCGGCGAGTTCCGCCACCCGCGCGGCGACGGCGGGGACCGGCTCGATGGCCGGAGCGGCGGCCGCTGCCGCTTGGAGATCGAGGACGATGAGGGTGGCGCTCGCGTCGATTGCGGTGATGGTCATGGTTGTCTCCGTACGTGAGTGGTGAGGGGCACAGGCGTTTGTCGTGAGGGTCACGCGGCCGCAGCGGCGGTGCGCCCGAGCGTGCGGTCGAAGATCGAGATGCCGAGGAGGACGAGGCTGCAGCCGACCATGATCCAGGCGATGGTCGTGACGCCGCTGTCGCTCACCGAGGTGCGGTAGACGATGCCCGTCACAGCGGAGGAGGCGATGGAGCCCAGGTAGCCGAAGGAGCGCATGAGACCGGATGCGGTGCCGAGCTGCTCGGCGGTGGCCTGGCTGTAGAGGGCGAGCTGGTTGCTGCTCGCCGCGCCCTGCGCGAAGCCGAGCAGGATGGTGACGGCGAGCGTCATCACCAGCCAGGCCGGGGTGGGCAGGAAGAGCGCGCTGATGGCGGCGGCGATGCACGCGACGGCCGCGCCGATGATCGGACCGCGGACGAGGTTGCGGCGCGAGAACGGCACGACCACGACGCCGGAGATGACGGTCATCGGGATCAAGAGGAGGCCCGCGCCCAGCTCCGACATCCCCTGGGATGCCTCGAGCCATTGCGTGATGCCGTAGAGGACCACGTAACCGCAGAGCATGACCAGACCGAACCTGACGAGGGTGCGGGTGAGAGCCCCGTTGCGGCCCAGCAGCCGGACATCGAAGAACGGGGACCTCGCGCGCAGCTCCCACCAGATCTCCAGCGCCCAGAGCACGATCGTGGCCGCGAGCAGCGCCCAGTTCGGCTTCGGAAGGCTGGAGAGGAAGAGCAGGAGGCTCGTCATCGACAGTGCGAACCCGATGATTCCCGTCACATCGAGATCGGACGCGATGCGTCGTGCAGAGCGTTGCTCGATGGCCGCATCGCGGGGCACCCACATGAGGGTCGCGATGAGAGCGATCAGGGCGACGGGGACGTTGACGAGAAAGACGGAGCGCCAACCGAGGAACTGCACGAGGACGCCCCCGATGGGGAGTCCGAGCGAGGCAGTGGCGACGCCGGCGATCATGAGGCCGCCGAGCACGCCGCCTGGCGGCTTCTCCAGCCCCGCCGCGCGGGCACGGCGGCGGATCAGGACCATCGCCGTCGGGTACGCGCAGGACGTGCCGAGGCCGATCAGGACGCGACTGACGATCAGTCCGAGCAGACCGGGAGCGACCCCGCCGACGACGCCACCGGCCAGCACGAGCAGGATGCCCGTGAGGAACACGCGCCGCGGCCCGAACACCTCGGCCGCCTTGCCGGCGGTGGGCTGTGCGATCGCGCTGGCGAGGTAGAGCGCCGAGACGAGCGCGGCCGTCTGGCCGATCGAGACGTGCACTCCGGCCGCGATCGGCACCAAGGCCGTCGCGATCAGAGAGCTGTTGATCGGGTTCAGCGCCGAGCCGATGTACAGCGGGGTGGTGAACCGCCAGTTGAACGGCTTGCTCGCGAGAGGCGGCGAGGCGGTCATTGCGTCAGACATAAAGCACTCCTGGGCGTCACGAGGGCGCGCTCGGTAGCGGACGGCCATGCGGCGCCCGTTGATGAAGGAAGAATCGGCTAGAGGTACTGGGCGACGCGCTCGATGAGCGGCGCCGCGTCGTGGATGAGGCGGATCTCGGCGGGAGTGAGATGATCGCGCAGGGCCGCGGCGATGCTGCTGGTCGCGGCATCCCGGATGTCGTGCAGCTGACGCGCACCGGCTGCCGTCAACGACAGCACGAAGCGGCGCCCGTCTTCAGGGTCGGGGCGGCGCTCGATGAAGCCGCGGGCTTCCAGCGACGCGACGGTCGAGCCCATCGTCTGCGGCGTGACCTGGTCCCACCGGGCGAGACCTGCGATGCTGTCGGGGCCGTTGCGGTCGAGGCGCGAAAGCACAGATGACTCCGGCGCACTCAGATCGGTGGAGCGGTTGTTGCGCATACGCCGCTTCACCTGGCTCACCGCCCGACGAAGCTCGGCTGCGGTCGCTTCCACGTCGATCTCATCCCGCATATTCAGAAGACTACACTTGCAAGGCATATCTTGCAAGATTTACCTTCCTAAATGCGCGTCGGCGGGTCGAGAGCGGTGCCGCGAGCGCCAGACGGCAGAAGAGGAGGGGCGGCTGCGCCGCCCCTCCTCTTCCGTATGCGCCTCAGGCCGCAGCCAAGGCCGTCGCGAGCTTCCGCGCCGCCTGCGTCAGCTCCTCGCTGGTGTGCTGCTCTTCCTCGAGGTTCTGCTTCAGCAGCTCGACGACGCCCGTCAGGCCGAGCGACTCCGCGGCGATGCACAGGCTCTGGTACGCCGCGATCTCGTAGTGCTCGGTGCTGAGGGCGGCCGAGAGCACGACGCTGTCGACGAGCCGCTTGTCGGTCTTGGCGACGAGCGCCGTGCCCTCTTTCATGAGCCCCTTCGTCGTCGGCGACGGTGAGCGGTCGGGCTCTTTGCCGATCAGCTGGAACGCCTGCTCGAGGTTGGCGATCTGCTGCTGCGTCTCCTGCTGGTGGTGCAGCAGCTGCTGCTTCACCTCGACGCCCTGGGCCGCCACCTCGAGCTCGCGCAGCATCGTGAGCGAGTCGTCTTCCATGGTCAGGGCCGAGCCGAGCTGGTACTCGAAGAGGTCCCGCGGTGTGCTGAAGTGCTCGAACATGTTCGCTCCTTCCGTTGCGGTATCGGTGCCCACCGGCCCACCTGGGTATTCGGAAGGGCATGACCGTCGCCTACCGTTTGGTGCACGCCACGCCCGAGGCCGTGTTCGGCGTGCTCGAAGACCCCTGGACCTACCCGTCGTGGGTCGTCGGAGCCTCGCGCGCCCGCGCCGTCGAGGGGGAGTGGCCGGCGCCGGGCGCCGCCCTGCACCACTCCTTCGGGCTCTGGCCCGCCGTCATCGACGACCTGACGACCGTGCGCGAGTGGGATGCCCCGCGGCACGCCGTGCTGGAGGCCCACGGCAGCTTCCTCGGCAAGGCGGTCGTGCAATTCGACGTGAAGCCGCGAGCCGCGGGCTGCGTGGTGCGCATGTACGAGGACGCGATCTCGGGGCCGGGGATGCTGGTGCCGAAACCCGCCCGCGACGTGCTCGGCTTCCCCCGCACCGTCGAGGCGCTCAAACGACTGGCCTTCCTCGCCGAGAAGAAGGATCGGCCGTGAGCGGGGCCCGGACCCCTCTGCGCAGATCGCAGAGCAGGAATCCGCGCGGCGTCGCCGTCGTCACCGGCGGCTCGGCCGGCCTCGGCCGCGCCATCGTGCGAGAGCTCGCCGCGCGCGGCTGGGACGTGGCCGTGCTCGCGCGCGGCCTCGACGGGCTCGCCGGGGCCGCCCACGACGTCGAACTGGCCGGGCGCCGTGCGCTCGCCGTGGAGACCGACGTCGCCGAGTGGGGTCAGGTCGAGGCGGCCGCCGCCCGCGTCGAGAGCGAGCTCGGGCCCATCGAACTGTGGGTGAACAACGCCATGACGGGGGTGTTCGGCGAGTTCCTCGACGCATTGCCCGAGGACTACGAGCGCGTCACGCGCGTCGTGTACCTGGGCACGGTGAACGGTACCCGCGCCGCCCTCAGCCGCATGAAGCCGCGTGATCGCGGCCACATCATCCAGATCGGGTCGGCGCTCGCGCACCGGGGCATCCCGTTGCAGGCCGCGTACTGCGGCGCGAAGCACGCCATCACCGGCTTCACCGAGTCCGTGCTGGTGGAGCTGCTGCACGATCGCTCGCACGTGAAGCTGTCGCAGGTCGACATGCCGGCGCTCAACACGATCCAGTTCGACTGGGTGAAGTCGTCGCTGCCCGAGCACCCGCAGCCGGTGCCGCCCGTCTACCAGCCGGAAGCCGGCGCCCGGGTCGTCGCGGATGTGGCCGAGCGCCCCAAGCGGCGCACCTGGGCCGGCGGCCCGACGGTGCTCACCGTGCTGGGCAGCCGGGCGGCGAGCCGCGTCGCCGACGCCTACCTCGCGCGCACCGGCTACGCGGGGCAGCAGGCTCCGGACAAGGGCAGCCGGCCCGGTCTGCCGAGCAACCTCTATGAGCCGGTGCCCGGCGATCACGGGGCGCACGGGGTGTTCGACGACCGCTCGATCGCCGACTCGCCGCAGCTGTGGGCGCTGCGGCACGAGCGCACCCTGGCCGGGGCCGCGGCGGCCGCCGTGGCCGCGGGGGCGGCCGCGGTGATCGCCGCGGTCGCCCGCCGCTCATAGCTCCTGGCCGGGCGGCCCGTCGGCAGCTATGAACGCCGCAGCCAGGCGAAGCCGTACGGCCCGAGGCGGTGGCCGTTCCAGCGCTCGGCGAGCACGGGCTCGGCGCCGTAGGCCTCGAACACCTCGGCCGGGGTGCTGCCGAGGTTGTGCACGGTCAGGTAGCCGTCGGCGCTGAGCGCGAGCACCGAGGGGGAGTTCGGCAGCGGGTGCCGCTTCATCGGCAGCGTCGCGAGCCCGATGCGGCGCCGCAGCTGCGCGAGGCTGCGCGTGAGCGCGAGGGGTGAGCCCGGGTCCGCCGCCTGCGCCCGGGCGTTGACCCGGCGGAAGTCGTAGGGGCCGCTGTGCTGCGCCGGCAGGATCAGCGGGGCATCCGGGGCCCGCGTGAAGCCCCCGGTGCGCGCCGCAGACCACTGCATCACGGGGCGGCATGCATCGCGCCCGTCGACGCTCAGGTCGTCGCCGATGCCGAGCTCCTGCCCGTACATCAGAAGGGGCGCGCCGGGCAGCGCGAACAGCAGGCTGAGCGTCATGCGGAAGCGGCGCTCGTCGCCCATCATCGGAGCCCAGCCGCGGCGCAGGCCGCGCCCGTACAGGAACGCGTCGGGGCCGCCGCCGAAGACCGCGAACACCTCCTGGCGCTCGCTGTCGGTGAGCTGATCGAGGTCGAGCTCATCGACGTTGCGCACGAAGTTGAGGCGGGCGGATGCCGCAACGGCGCGGTCGAGCTCGTCGAGCGCCCCGTGCAGCGGCGCCGCCTGCTCGCGGGCGAGCGCGAGGAACATCGCGTTGTTCAGCGAGAAGTCGAGCACGGCGTCGACCCGCCGATGGTCGGCGAGCACGGCGAGCTCGTCGGCGCCGACGTCGGCCTCGGCGACCAGCGCCACATCGCTGCGCACCTCGCTGAGCCGCTCGCGCAGCCGGTCGTAGAACCGGGCGGGGTCCGCGCCCGTGCCCTCCGTCGGCTTCGACCGCATGGCCGGCATCGCGGCGTCGAGGCGGAACCCGTCGACGCCGCGCCGCAGCCATACCGTCGCGACCCGCACGAGCTCGTCGAAGACGTCGTCGTTCGCGCGGTTGAGGTCGGGCTGGAACCCGTAGAACTGGTGGTGGTACCAGGCGCCGGCCTCGTCGTCGAAGGCCCAGACGCTGTCCTCCTCGCCGGGGAAGACGGGCCCGTCGCCGGGGGCGTCGAGCGGCTCGTCCGCCCAGATGTAGTAGGCGCCGGTGCGCGAGTGCCGATCGCGTCGCGCGGCCTGGAACCACGGGTGGCGCTCCGAGGTGTGGTGCAGGACGAGGTCGAGCATGACGCGGATGCCGCGGGCGTGGCATCCCTCGACCAGCTTCGCGAAATCCTCCAGCGTGCCGAAGCGCGCGTCGATGCCCTCGTGGTCGTCGACGTCGTAGCCGTTGTCGCGGCGCAGGCTCGGGTAGATCGGCAGCAGCCACAGCCAGTCAGCGCCGAGGGCGGCGATGTGATCGAGCCGCCCCGTGATGCCGGGCAGGTCGCCGATGCCGTCGTCGTCGGAATCCTGGAAACGCGAGGGATCGACACCGTAGACCAGGCCCTGCGGCGGCCAGGCGCGACTTCTGGGACGTGCGGTCACATGGCTCACACAGGGGCGTTACCCGGGCGCTCGCGGTCGCCAATCGCCGTGCATCAAGCGAATCGTTTTCCGCGTGCTAATTTCTGAGCATCGGCCTCGTCGGCGCCGCTTCGGCGCCCCACCCCCTCGTGGGCCGGTTGGGGAGTTTTTGCATGGGAACACTCATTTACGGCGATTCGGGCCGGTTCGAGATCGACGACCGCACGCTCGCGCACGTCAAGATCGCCATCACGACGAAGCTGCGCCGACAGGAGAGCTTCCTGCTCAACTGGACCGTCCCTGCCGACCAGGGCTCGGGTCGCGTGAGCATCTGGCTCTCGCCGGCGATTCCGCTGCAGTTCATCTTCTCGGCGCCGAAGCCGCCCGAGCTGAGCCGGCCGTGGCTCGAGGCGCTCGAGCGCTCTTCGCACGGAATCCGCGGCATGGTGCTGCTGCACGAGAACGAGGTCTCCGACTACCTGAACGCCGCCGGCGCGGCCGTGGCGCCGTAGTCAAGCCCCTTATCCCGATCGCTGCGACGTCCGTACTCTGACGTCGTGCTTACCCTCGACGACGACAACTTCGCAGACGTGGCCGATGAGCTCTATGCCCTGGGCGACGCGTCCCGGGTCGCCGATGCCATCGCCCGGATCGGGCGCGAGGCCGTCGGCTGCGACACGGCCGCGGTCAGCATCGTGACCTCAGGCCAGCGGCTGCAGCCGGCCGCCGGCACCTCACGCGAGGCGTTCCGGGCCGTCGAGCTGCAGAGCGCACTGGGCGAGGGGCCGGGGCGCACGGCGGTGCGCAGCTGCGTTCCTGAGGGGAGCGACGATCTCGGCGCAGAGGACCGCTGGCCGATGTGGTCGAATGCGGTCGCCGAGATGGGCCTCGCCAGCAGCCTCGCCGTGCCGCTGCACGAGCGCGGCCGGGTGTTCGCGGTGCTGCACCTGTACTCGGAGCGCCCCGGGGCGTTCGACGCCGGCCGCGTCTCGCTCGCGAGTCTGCTCGCACGCCGCTCGGCGGTCGCGCTGGCCGCCGTGACGCGCACCGAGCACCTCAAGCGGGCGGTGGATTCCCGCACCGTGATCGGCCAGGCCGAGGGCATCCTGATGGAGCGCTTCGGCCTCGACGCCGACACCGCGTTCTCGGTGCTGCGCCGCTACTCGCAGCAGGGCAATCTCAAGCTGCACGACGTCGCCGAGCGCGTCGTGCGCACCCGAGAGCTGCCGGGGCTCGATCTCACGGCGGCGGCGTCGTAGCGGCTAGCCCTGCGGCCCGTCCTCACCGCCCGTGAGCTCGATCAGCGCGCGGCGCACGGCCGTCGGGCCGTTGTAGTCCTGCTCCGGCATCCGGCTCAGCAGCTCGAGGGCGGCGTCGTCGGCACCGCGCTCGCGCGCACGGTCGAGCAGCGCAGAGAGGTTGGCCGGGTAGATCTGCCCGGCCACGTACTGGAGGGCCTCGTCGGGGCTCGGGGTGTCGCTCATCGTGTCGATCCTTTCCTTCGCGTCGTGGCCGCGCTCGGGCACGGTCGTCGGCGCCTCGAGGTGCACCGCGCCCGAGGGCACGATGCCCGCCCCGCCGCGTCGCTCCATCACCCGCCACTGCGCGACGACGTCCTCGCCCGAGTGCTCCTCGTCGAGCGAGCGCCAGAACCGGAATCCGCCCGCCTCGACGAGAGCCGCGCGCTCGTAGAGCACGCAGCCGCCCACCCAGGCGACCTTGTAGGGCACCCAGTCGGGCGGCGCGAGCTTCAGCCCCTGCGCGACGTGAGCGAGGTTCGCGGCGTTGTGCAGCGGCCAGCGCTCGTACTGCGGCGCGCCCGAGCGCACGCGCTCGGGCTCTGCCGGCCCGGGCCACGGCTCGAACGCCGCGGTCTCGTCCGGCCGCTCGTCGCCCAGGAAACTGAGGCCCTGCACCGCCTCGCCGACGAAGCCGCTGCCGAGTTTCCGGCGCGCCTCGACGAGCCGTGCGAGCTGGCCGGGCTCGAGCCAGACGTCGTCGTCGAGGAAGAGCACCTCGGTCACGCCCGGCGCGGTGCGCAGCGAATGCTCGAGAAGCCGCTCGCGGTGCTCGGCGAGTCCGCGGCGGGGCAGGCTGCGCAGGCGGTCGACGGGGTGCCCCTGTGCCTCGAGCACCCGCAGCATCGCAGCGGCC
Source organism: Gryllotalpicola kribbensis (assembly GCF_039538245.1). Taxonomy (NCBI): domain Bacteria; kingdom Bacillati; phylum Actinomycetota; class Actinomycetes; order Micrococcales; family Microbacteriaceae; genus Gryllotalpicola; species Gryllotalpicola kribbensis. The sequence continues at coordinate 40,466 of NZ_BAABBX010000006.1, read as the reverse complement.
GCGGGGTGCTCCCAGTCGGGCGCGCCGTCGCTCTGATCGCTCACGACGACTCGGAACGCGGGGTCGTCCTGCGCAGCCAGCCCCGCGAGCGTGACCGCCAGCTCGGCCGGGCGGTCGCGGGTCGGGATCAGCACGTCGAGCGTGCCGCCCGACGCCGGCTCGCCAGAGGCCCAGCGCTCGCTGCCGCGTCGCGCGCGCGTCGGGGCGGCGGGGACGTCGCTGCCGCCGGCACCGCGGGCGCCGCCGGCACCGCGGGCGCCGCCGGCACCGGATGCGCGGGCCGCGCTCGGCGCGCTCTTGATCTTCTCGACGAGCTCGGTCGTGGAGTGGTCGCGCACATAGCCGAGCAGGCGCACCTCGCCGCCGTAGCCGCGCACGATCTCGGCCTCGGCGAGCATCGCCTCGGTGTAGTCGCCGCCCTTGACGTAGACGTCGGGTCGCAGCGACTCGATGAGCGCGGCGGGCGTCGCGTCGTCGAAGATCGTGACGAGGTCGACGGATGCGAGCTCGGCCAGCACCTCCGCCCGGTCGCGCTCGGGGTTGATCGGCCGCTCGGGGCCCTTCAGCCGGCGCACCGAGGCGTCGGCGTTGACGGCGACGACGAGCAGGTCGCCCGCGGCGCGCGCCTCGGCGAGATAGCTCGCGTGCCCGCGGTGCAGGATGTCGAAGACTCCGTTCGTGAAGACGATGCGGCGGCCGCGCCGGCGGTGGGCGGCGACGACCTCGCGAAGCCGCTCGTGATCGGCGATCACGCCGGTGCACGCGAGCGCCAGGTCCTCGCCGGTGCAGCAGCTGGTGCCGGGGCTCGAGACGACAAGCTCGGCCGCGCACTGGGCGAAGCGCGTCGCCTCGTCGAGCCCGGTGCCGACGGCGACCGCGGCGGTGAGGGCCGCCGTGAAGGTGTCGCCCGCACCTGAGGCCTGGTGCGCGGGGCCGGGAACGGCATAGGTGTCGACGGGCGGCTCAGAGCCGACGGGAAGCGCGCTCGCGCCGTCGCGGTCGAGGGTCACGACCGCGGCGCGGCGGGCGCCCGAACGGGCGATGAGGTCGTCGCGGCGCGCGGCGATCCAGGCGCGGCGGGGCTCGCCGCCCGGCGCCCAGCGGGTGCCGAGCAGGCGCTCGGCCTCGGCGAAGTCGGGGGTGACGAGGTCGGGGGATACCGGCTGCCACGCCGCCAGGTCATGGGCGTCCACGACCAGCAGCGCGGGGTGCTCGCCCTGCGAGAGCGCCGCGTGCGCGGCATCCGCCGTGCCCATGCCGTAGTCGCACACGACGATCGCCGCCGCGTGCTCGCACGCCCGCGCGAACGCGGCGGCGACTCCGGGCACGGGGCCGCCCTCGGCCGCCGCGGCGCCCTCGTCGACACGCAGCAGGACGGAGTCGTGCGCGACGAGCCGCGTCTTGCGCGGGGTGCGCACCCCCGCGTCGCGCACGACGAAGGCGGTGTCCACCCCCGCGTCGGCGAGCAGCTCGAGCAGCCGATCGCCCGCCTCGTCGCGCCCCAGGGCGCCCACCATGCGCACCTCGGCGCCGAGGCCGGCCAGATTGACCGCGGTGTTCGCGGCGCCGCCCGCGGCGAGGTGGTGCTCGCCGGCGTCGAGGACCGCGACGGGCGCCTCGCGGCTCAGCCGCTCGGCGGCGCCCTGCCACCAGTCGTCGAGGATGAGATCGCCGATGACGACGACCGTCGGGCGCGCCGCGGCGATGCGGTGCGCGAGCTCGTACTCGCGCTCAGCCATCGGCCCGCCCGCCCGGGGCGGCGAGGTGCACGACCTTCGCGATGCTCATCTCGTCGAGCAGCTCGGGGCCGTAGCCGTAGCCGGCGCCGCTGTCGCGCCGGGGGTGCGCGGAGCCGCCGGGGGCGCCACCGAAGACGTTGTTGATCTTGATCGTGCCGACGGGCAGCTCGGCGATGGCGAGCTCGGCATGGGCTATCTGAGGCGTGAGCACGGTGGCCGACAGGCCGTAGCGGTCATCGCCGGCGGCGATGAGCCCCTCGTCGAAGTCCTCGACGACCTGGATCGGGGCGACCGGCCCGAAGGTCTCTTCGCGCATGATCGCCATCTCCGGCGTGCAGCCGACGAGCACGGTCGCCGGGTAGTAGCAGCCGGGGCGGCGGTCGGGCTCGCCGCCGACGAGGGCGCGGGCGCCGTGCTCGAGGGCATCCTGCACCTGCTCGTCCACCTGCGCGCGCATGCGCTCGTCGACGAGCGGCGCGAGCTCGTGGTCGTCGTTGAGCTTCGCGGCGATCGCGCTGAGCTCGGCGATGAACTCGTCGGCGAGCTCGCGGTGCACATACACGCGCTCGACCGCCGTGCACAGCTGGCCGCTGTTCGTGAACGCCCCGCGGGCCGCCTCGCGGGCGCACCAGGCGGGGTCGAGGCCGGAATCGATGAGCAGCGCGTCGTTGCCGCCGTTCTCACGCACCACGTGCGCCCCACTGAGGCCCGCGAGCCGCGCGATCGCGCGGCCCGAGCTCGAGGAGCCGACGTGGGCGACGACGTCGACGAGCGGGTCGCCGACGAGCCGCGCCCCGACCTCGGGGCCGCCGGTCACGGTCTGGATGACGTCGGCGGGAAGCACCGAGGTGAGCAGGCTGCCGAGCCGCTGGCCGAGGTGCGGGCAGCGCTCGCTCGGCTTGTGGACGACGGCGTTGCCGGTCACGATCGCCGCGCCGATGAGCCCGCACGCGACCGCGACCGGGTCGTTCCACGGCGTGACGACGATCGCGACCCCGCGCGGCTCGAAGCGCGTGTAGTCGCTCGCCGTGCTCACGCCGGCGAGGCTGTGCCCGCGGTGCACGGGCCCCAGCTCGGCGTACTGGCGCAGCGTGTCGACGCCCGCGAGCACACCCGCTCGCGCGTCGGTCTCGTTGCGGCCGGTCTCGCGGCAGTTGAGCTCGGCGAGCTCGTCGACGTGCTCGGCGAGCACCTCCGCCGCCTCGCGCAGCAGCCGCCCGCGCGTCTCGGCCGGCGTCTGCGCCCACAGCGCCTGCGCGATGCGCGCGCCGTCGATCGCCTGCCGCAGCTCGCCGTCGGTCGCGCACCGCAGGGTGCCGACCAGCTCGCCGGTGCGCGGGTCGGTGATGGTCAGTTCTTCGACCCCGTCGCCGCGTCGGCCGAAGTCGGGGAATGCCAGAGTCGCCATGCCAGCCGGGTACCCCAGGGGCATAGCAGGCACACGTGCCGGGCACGTTCCCCAGCATGGAGCCGCACCCCCTCTTCCCCGACGTCCGCCGCATCGCCGTGCTGCGCGGAGGCGGCCTCGGCGATGTGCTCTTCGCCGTGCCCGCCCTGCATGCGCTGCATGCGGCGTACCCCGCGGCGCAGCTCGCGGTGCTGAGCAGCAGGCAGGGCGCGCTGCTTCCCGGCCGGCTGCCGTTTCCGGTCGAGGTGTGCGAGCTGCCGCGCGTCGCCGGGGTGCACGACGCGGGCACGAACGACGACGTCGCCGGATTCCTCGCCGCGCAGCGCGGCAGGCAGTACGACCTCGCGGTGCAGCTGCACGGCGGCGGCCGCAACTCGAACCCGTTCCTGCTCGCGCTCGGCGCGCGGCACACGGTCGGGGCGCGCACCCCGGACGCGCCGGCGCTCGAGCGCGGCTTCGGCTACGAGTACTTCCAGCACGAGTTCGTGCGCGGGCTCGAGGCGGCCGCGCTCGCCGGGGCGGCGCCCGTGATCCTGGAGCCCGCCCTGCGCGCGCTGCCGGGCGACCACGAGGCGGCGGCGGATGCCCTGCCTGCGCAGCCGGGCGAGAGACTCGTGGTGCTGCACCCCGGGGCGACCGACCCGCGGCGGCGCTGGCCGGCGGAGGGGTTCGGCCGGGTGGCCGCCCGGCTCGCGGCCGACGGCGCGCGGGTGGCCGTGGTGGGGGACGAGGGGGAGCGCGGGCTCGCGCGCGAGGTGTGCGCGCTCGCGGCATCCGATCGTGTCATCGACCTGGCGGGCGCGCTCGGCCTGCCCGCCCTCGTCGGCCTGCTCGCCCGCGCCGCGCTGCTCGTCGGGAACGACAGCGGCCCGCGGCATCTGGCCCAGGCGCTCGGCGCCGCGACGGCGTCGGTGTTCTGGGTCGGGAACGTCATCACGGCCGCGCCGCTCACTCGCGGGCGGCACCGGCTGCGCATCGCGGCGCGCACGGCGTGCCCCGTGTGCGGCGCCGACCAGTTCCAGGTCGGGTGGACGGCACCGCACTGCGGGCACGACGCCTCCTTCGTGGCGGAGGTGCGCGCCGAGGACGTGCTCGAGGACGCGCGGGCGCTGCTCGCGGCGAGCTGAGCAGCGGCCGGCTAGGGCCAGGACGGCTCGGACTCGTGCGCGATGAGCAGCTCGCGCACCTCGCAGCCGCGCGGTTGCGACAGCGCGAAGATCACCGCGCTGGCCGTATTGGCCGGGTCGTTCAGCTGCGCGTCGTCACCCGGCGCGTACTGCGCGTCGCGCCCGTCGAAGAAGTGCGTGCTCATGCCGCCGGGGATCAGGGTGGTCACCCCGACCTGCCCCGCGAGCTCGGCGGCCAGCGCCTGGCTGAACCCGACCACGCCGAACTTCGCGGCGCAGTAGGCGGTCGCGTCGCTCACCCCCTTGAGTGCAAGCGTCGACGCGACGGTGACGACCCGGCCGTGCGACTCGATGAGCGCGGGCACCGCGGCTCGCACGACCGCCGCCGTGCCGAGCAGGTTGATGCGGACGACCCGCTCCCACTCGTCGGTCGGGATGTCGGCGAGCCTGCCCGGCCGGTCGATGCCCGCCGCGGTCACGACGGCGTCGATTCCGCCGAGCTCCGCGCGCACGTCGGCGACCGCCTGCTCGACGGCGGCGGAGTCGGAGACATCGACCTGGCGCTGGGCCACGTCCGCCCGTTCGCTGGGGGCCCGGTCGAGCACCACGGGGGTCGCGCCGCGCGCCTGCAGGGCCGCCACGACGGCGGCCCCCAGACCCGAGGCGCCCCCGGTGACGATGACGCGGCCGTCGGCGGGAGTGGGAGTCATAGACGTTCCTTTCTCGAGGTGTTCGGGTCGGACTGCGGCGAGGGGGAGCGGAGCGCCGAGACGCCGCCCGCGGCGAGGAACTCACCCGTCGCCTCCATGGCGCGGCCGACCGCGGCCTTCACAGGGGCGCCCGCCGCGAGAGCCGCGGCGAGGGCCGAGGCGAAGCGGTCGCCCGCGCCGCAGCCGTCGGCGACGTCGACGGCGCGCGTCGGGAGCCGGTGGGCGGATTCGTCGTGCAGCAGCACGCCGTCGGCGCCGAGGGTGATCGCGACGGCCTGCGGCTCCCACTCGTCGAGCAGCGCGCGGGCGGCCCGCACCACGTCGGCGGTGCCGGTGAAGCCGGTCGCCTCAGAGCGATTCGGCGTCGCGATCGCCACCCCGCGCACGGGCGCCGTGCCGCGCGGGTGCGGATCCCACACGATGGGCAGCTGCTCGACGCGCGCGGCGAGGGCCGAGCGGATGCCCGCATCGGCGGTCATCCCGCGCCCGTAGTCCGCCACCACGATGGCGTCCGCATCCTCGAGCGCCGCGAGCTGATCGGCCGTCACGGTCGGCGGCGGCGGGGCCGCGCAGCCCGTGTCGATGCGGGCGACCGTCGTGTCGCCGGCGCGCAGGCGCGTCTTCACGGGCGTCGGGGCGCCGGAGGGCGCGGCGATCAGGTCGAGGTCGCCGATGAGTGCGCGCAGGCGGTCCGCCGAGGCATCCGCCCCCATCGCGGCCACGAGGCGCACCTCGTGACCGTCCGCGCGCAAGAGGGTCGCGACGAGCCCGGCCCCGCCGGCACGCGCGCTCTCGCTCGTCACGTCGACGATCGGGTTGCCGCCGTCGGGCGCGGCGCGCTGACTCGGCCCCCAGAGGTCGACGTCGAGCAGCAGGTCGCCGACCACGACGATGCGGGCGGCGCTCATGGGGCATCCCCCGCGTGCCAGGCGGCGACGGCCGCGTCGAAGGCGCGGCAGAGCGCATGCACGGCGATCAGATGGCCCTCCTGCGCGTGCGGTGAGCTCGTGGCCAGCGCGACCGCGTCGTCGCTCGCCTCGGTGAGCGGATTCGGCCCGGGGCCGGTCATGCACCACACGGTGACGCGCCCGCGGCGCGCCGCGGCGGCCGCCTCGAGGAGGTTCGGGCTCTGGCCGCTCGTCGAGAGCAGCATGAGCACGTCGCCAGCTCGTCCGTGGGCCTCGACCTGCCGGGCGAAGAGCTGCTCGAAGCCGTAGTCGTTGCCGATCGCGGTGAGGCTCGAGGTCTCGGCCGTGAGGGCGATCGCCGAGAAGGCGCGGCGCTCGCCCTGGAAGCGGCCGACCAGCTCGGCCGCGAGATGCTGGGCCTCGGCCGCCGACCCGCCGTTGCCCGCGACGAGCAGGCGCTGCCCGCGCAGCAGCCGGCGGGCGAGGTCGACGCCCCAGCGGCCGATGCGGTCGGCGTTGCGGCCGAGCTCGGCCTCGAGAACCGCCAGGTCGGCGAAGTGCTCGCCGACGCCGTCGCGCGCCCGCGCGGTGCGCCGGGTCTCGATCGTCACGGCGCTCACCGCCCCCGGCCGGCGCCGGCGAGCGGCCGGGCGACGTTCTCGATCAGCCGGCGATAGACGGCGGCGGTGCGGTCGGCGACGCTCGTCCACGTGTACTCGCTCTCGACGCGCGCCCGGCCCGCGCGCCCGAGCGCCGCGCGGCGCCGCGCATCGGGCAGCAGCCGGCCCAGCGCATCGGCGATCGCTGCGGGGTCGCGCGGCGGCACGTGCAGGCCGGTGACGCCGTCGACGACCGTGTCCTGCAGGCCGCCGACCGCCGCGGCCACGACGGGCACGCCGCAGGCCATCGCCTCGAGCGGCACGATGCCGAAGGGCTCGTACCAGGGGGTGCACACGACGGCGTCCACGCTGCGCAGCACCGCGGGCAGCTCCTGCTGCGGAACCCGCCCGAGGAAGCGGACCCGGTCGCCGACGCCGAGCGCGCAGGCGATCTCGGCGAGCCGCGCGATCTCGGCGTCCGCAAGCAGGCCGGAGCCCGCCGCATCGGGGCCGCCGACCACGATCAGGTCGACGTCGTCCACACCCCGGTCGGCCAGCTCGGCCAGCGCGGAGATGACGAGATCGGTGCCCTTCCTCGGCACGATGCGGCCGACGACGGCGACCGTCGGGCGCACGAACCGCAGGGCGCGCTGCCCGCGCGCCGCAAAGCGGTCGAGGTCGACGCCGCACGGGATGACGGTCGTCTTGGCGCCGTCGATGCCGAGCGCCGAGAGCTCGTTCACCTCGTCGGTGCAGGTGGCGATGATCGCGTCGGCCTCGCGCCCCACGCGCGGCTCGAGCCAGACCCGCTCGGCGGGGCTCGTGTCGGCGGCGCCCTGGTGCCGGCGCTTGACCGAGCCGAGGGCATGGAAGGTGTGCACGGTCGGCACGCGCGCACCCGTGCGCGCCTCGGTGCGGGCGACCGCGTCGAGTGCGGCCAGGCCCGACATCCAGAAGTGCGAGTGCACGAGCTCAGGCGCACCGCGCTCCGCCCAGTCTGCGGCGACGCCCTCCGCGAGCGCCACCATGTGCGGAAGCATGCGATCGCGCTCGACGGGCTCGGCGGGGCCGGCCGTCACGTTGACGACCTCGACGCCGGGGCCGAGGGGCACCCGGTCGTCGAGCTCGGCGGCGTCGCGCCGCGTGTAGACGGTCACCTCGTCGCCGCGCCGCCCGAGCGCGAGGGCCAGTTCGGCGACGTGCACGTTCTGCCCGCCGGCGTCCGCACCCCCGAGCACGGCGAGCGGGCTCGCGTGCTCCGAGATCATCGAGATCTTCATGTCGTGCCTCTCGTCGTGGTGATCGTGCTGGCTGTGCCGGTCGTGCCGGTCGTGCTGGCTGGGCCGGTCGTGCTGATAGTGCTGCTCGTGCGCGCAGCGGTCCCGGCGCGTCGCTCGCGGCGGCGCACGCGGCCCACCGCGTCGTCGAGCGCCTCGTCCCAGGCGCGCAGGAAGCGGTCGAGCGGGAAGCGCTCGAGCGCCGCCGTGCGGGCCGCGAGCCCGTCACGGCGCGCGCGGTCGGGGTCGTCGAGATAGCGGCGGGCGGATGCCACGAGCCGCGGCACGTCGAGCGAGACGGCGCCGGCCTCGGGCGGGATCGACTCGGCCGCCTGCGTCGTCGCGAGCACCAGGGCGGGCATCCCGAGCATCATCGCCTCGATGAGCGAGAGCCCCAGCGACGTCCAGCGCGCCGGGTGCACATAGGCGCGGCGCGTGGCGAGCGCCTCGCGCAGCCGCGCAGGCGGCAGGTCGCCGCCCGAGGCGAGCGGCAGGCGCGCGGCGGTCGCGCCGAGCGCCTGCGGCACCTCGTCCGCGCCGATGCCGAACACATCGACGGGGCCCGCCGCCGCGAAGTCGAGCAGCAGATCGGTGCCGAGCACCCGTCGCCGCCGAACGCCCTCGTTGGCGCAGCTCGCGAGCCGCGCCCGCTCGCCCGTGTAGCGGTAGCCGGGGTCGGGCACGCCGTGGTCGATCACGCGCACGGGTGCGTCGCGGTTGTCCCACACGAGCGCGTTGAAGCGGGTCACGTGCACGAGGGGGATGCCCCGCCCGGCCATCGGGTGCACGGTGTCGGGCACCTGGCGCCGCGGCGTGTTGTGCTCGAGATAGACGGCGGGGATGTCGCGGCCGAGGTGGCCGCCCAGCAGGCGCTCCGCGACGCCGAGCTCCTCCGGCCGCTGCAGCACGACGACGTCGACGTCGGCCGCCCGCAGCTCCTGCGGAGCCACCTCGACGGCGTTCGGGGGCCAGTCGCGGCCGCCGCGCCCGAGCCCCCAGGGCCCGCCCGCGGGGGTCGCGGGCAGCAGGTAGTCGTGGCCGCCCTGCACGAAGGCGTCCATCCAGCCGCCGTGCACGTGCCAGAGCAGAACCCGCATCAGCGCCCCCTGACCCCGGCGGCCGCGGGCAGCAGCTGCTCGACGGCGGCCACGACGTGGCCCGGCGTGACCGAGGTGAGGCACGGATGCCCGGGCACGGGGCACTCGCGTGCACGGCTCAGCCGGCAGGCGGCCTGCTGATCGCCGAGCAGCACGATCGGAACGCCGTACGGCCGCCACCGGATCGACGGGACGACGGGGGAGAAGAGGCTGACCACGGGGGTTCCGACCGCGGCCGAGAGGTGCGCGGGCCCCGTGTTGCCGACCACGGTGACGGCGGCGCGTTCGAGCACCCCCGCGAGCTCCGCGAACGCGAGCCGGCCGCCGAGGTCGAGCGCCCGGTCGCCCGCGACGCAGGCTGTCAGCTCGCGCTCGCCGGGGCCGCCCGTGACGACGACGCGATGGCCGCGCTCGACCAGCTGCCGCACCAGCTCGGCATGGTGCTCGGCGGGCCACGTGCGCGCCGGAACCGCGGCCCCGGGGTGCACGGCGACGAACTGGCCGAGCTCGCCGAGCTCGGCGAGGTGCGCCGTCACGTCGGGCCGCGGCCGCACCTCGAGCAGCAGATCGTCGTCGTCGGCGGGCTGATAGCCGGCGGCCGATGCGATGCGCAGGTCGCGCAGCGGCTCGGGCCGGTCCTCGTCGAAGTCCTCGCCGGGAATCAGCCGGCGGTCGAGCAGATCGCCTGCGGCATCCGTCGACGCCCCCGTGATCGTGCGCACGCCGGCGCGCCGCAGCGTGTAGGCGAGCGGCAGCGGCGACTGGTGGAAGGAGGTGAGGATGACGGCCTCGTCGAACTCCGCTGCGCGCAGCCGCCCGACCAGCTCGTCGAGGGCCGCGGCGTCGAACGGGGTGGCGTCGCCGACCCACGGCACCGCCGCGACGAGCACGCCCGTGACTCCGGGCAGCAGGCGCGCGGCATCCGCGCCGGCGGGCCCCGCCAGCATCCACACTTCAGCACCGCTCGCCGCGACCGCGCGCACGGCGGGGCCCGCGAGCAGCACGTCGCCCGCGGAGTCGAGGCGGGCGACGAGCACCCTGGTCACGAATGCACCCCGACCGGGTCGACGGCGGGTGCGGCGTGCGGCTCGTGCGCCAGCAGCCGCTCGACGGCCTCGATCGCCGTCGTGGCGACGGTCGGCGCGGCAGTGACCTCCTCACGACGGGTCCTGGGGTTCGGCACGAGCACGCCGAGCGCGCCCGCATTCGCGGCGGCGCCGACGTCGGCGGCTGTGTCGCCGATGAGCGCGAGCTCGGACGGGGCGACGGCCCAGGCGCGCGCCGCCTGGGTGACGAGGCCCGGCTGAGGCTTGCGGCAGAGGCAGCCGGCGTCTTTCGCGTGCGTGCACACGAACCAGCCGTCGAACGGGCCGAGCAGCGCCTCGATGCGGCCGTTCACCCGATCGAGGCCGTCGCGGCTGAGCTCGCCGGTGGCGATGCCGGGCTGGTTGCTCGCGACGCCGACGAAGAGACCGGCCGCGCGCGCCCGGCGCACCGCGTCGGCGGCCGTCGGCAGCGGCTGCACCCGCGTCGGGTCGTCGTTCATGGGCACATCGACGACGAGCGTTCCGTCGCGATCGAAGAGGATGCCGCGCAGCTGCGGCGGGGTGCCCTGAGCCATGCCGGGCCAGTTCCCGAGCGAAGCGCTTCTCAAACGAGCTCACCCGGGTACCGGCAGGCCATGGCCGATGACCGACCCGTCCTGCTCGCCCTGCGCGCTCTCAAGCTCGGCGACCTGCTCGTCGCGGTGCCCGCGCTGAAGGCGCTGCGGCGCGGCCACCCGGCGCACCGCTTCGTGCTCGCGGCGCCCGGCTGGCTCGAGCCGGTGGTGCGCCTCGTCGACCCGGCGATCGAGCTGCTGCCGACGCCCGGGCTCGACGCGCCGCTCGAGTGGCACGGCTCGGTCGACGTCGCGGTCAACCTGCACGGGCGGGGCCCGGAGAGCACGGCGCTGCTCGAGGCGCTGGCGCCCGCCAGGCGGCTGGGGCACGCGGGCCCGGGCGCCGACGGGGTGCCGTGGACCGGCCCCGAATGGGTCGACGGCCTGCTCGAGCGCGAGCGCTGGGCGCGGCTCGTGCGCTGGCATGGGTTCCCGGCGAGCGCCGACGACGTGGCGATCGGGGTTCCGGACGCCCCGCCCGCGGTGCCCGGCGCCGGAGTCGTGCACGTCGGCGCCTTCTACGGTGCCCGTCGCTGGCCCCCAGAGCGCTTCGCCGCCGTCGCGCGCGGGCTCGCCGCGAGCGGACTCGAGGTGGTCGTCACCGCGGGGCCGGCCGAGGGGGAGCGCGCGCGCGAGGTGGCGCGGCTCGCAGGCATCCGCTCGGCCCTGGTCTTCGCGGGCGAGAGCGCGCTGCCGCTCGACGCGCTCGCGGCCCTCGTCGCCGACGCGGCCGTGCTGGTGAGCGTCGACACGGGCGTCGCGCACCTCGCCTCGGCCTACGGCGTGCCCTCGGTCATCGTCTTCGGCCCGGCGCCGCCCAGCGAGTGGGGCCCGCCGCCCGGGCCGCACCGCGTGCTGACAGACGAGAGCGCCAGGCGGGGCGACGTCTTCTCAGACGTGCCCGACCCGGCGCTGCTCGCGGTGTCGGCCGATGAGATGCTCGCTGCGGCGCTGGCGCTCGTCAGGCCGCGTCCTGCAGACCCTGCGGGAAGGTCGCGCCCAGCTCGTGGCGCAGCCGATCGAGGATCTTCGCCAGCAGGCGCGAGACCTGCATCTGGCTGACGCCGAGCTCCTCGCCGATCTCGGCCTGCGTCTTCTCCTCGGCGAAGCGGCGCTCGAGAATGAGCGCCTCGCGCGGGTTCAGCCGCAGCAGGGCACGCTGCAGCATGGCCCGCAGCTCGGCGCGATCGAAATCGGGATCGATATAAGACGGGATCAGCGACGGCGTGTCCTCGTCGTCGCCGGCCGAGGTGACCGTGACGGGCGACTGCGCGTCGAGGCAGGCGCGAGCGGCACGGACGTCCTGTTCAGTCACGTTGAGCTCGTCTGCCAGTTCCTGATCGGATGCCTCGCGCCCCAACTGCTGGGCGAGGCGCGGCCGGGCGCGCATCAGGGCCGAGCACAGCTCCTGCATGCGGCGGCCGGGCCGCACGAGCCAGCCGTGGTCGCGGATGTGGCGCTTGAGCTCGCCGTCGATGGTCGGCACCGCGTAGGGCACGAAGGGCGTGCCGCGCTCGGGGTCGTAGTGGCGGGCCGCCTTCACGAGGCCGAGAAGCGCCACCTGGCGCAGGTCGCCGTAGTCGTCGTCGCCGCGCCAGTAGCGGCGGGCGAGCGACTCTGCGAGCGGGATGTGCGCGACGACGACCTGGTTCTCGATCCGCATCCGCTCCCGCGGGGTGCAGGTGCGCACCTGGTCGAATGCCGCGGTGGTCTCTTCGCTGCGACGACGGCGGGCCTCGAGGGTTGCCACACTGTTCGTGGTGTTGCCGTTCATGTGCTGTCACTCCGTACTTCTGAAACGAGTGGCGTAGCGCGCTGTTCGACTACTTGCCTTCGATCAGACCAAGCCGCGAAGAAGGGTGAAACCCCCTTGCGGAAGCACGGCGGTTCTGCTTTTGGTGGGCGAAACCCCGCCTTTTTCTGCCTTTTCTGCTTCTTCTGCTCTTTCTGCCTTGCCCTGCGCGAAGCCGGGTCAGTACTCGCCCTTGATCACGAAGAACGACCCCCGGATCTCGCCGGCGAGCTTCGAGCGCTGGCGGGCGAACTTGAACCTGTCGGCGAGCTCGGCCGGGACATCCATGCCCTGCGACAGCTTGAAGCCGACGGCGCGCTTGCCCGCGTCGCCGAGCGTGTAGAGCACGTTGATCGAGAGGCCCGACTGATAGAAGACGTAGGTCCAGTCGATGTCTGCGACGCGGAAGCGGCTCACCTCGAGGGCGGGGGAGGCGATCACGATGTCGCGCTCGTCGGCGAGCACCTTCTCGACGCGGGCGAGGTCGTCGGATGCCTCGGCCGCGGGCACCACGGTGAAGTCGTGGTCGTACTTGTTCTTGAAATAGCGCGCCTCGTTGGCGCGCAGGCCCGCGAGCGCCTCGGCGACGGGCGACGATTCGAGACCCGTGGTGCTGACGTTGACGAAGTCGACGGTGTACGGCATGAGCCCACCGTAGCGGCGGCCGCGGTGCCGGCGACCCGCTCGGTCTCGGTCGCCGCCCGAGGAGCGGACGCACCTGATGCCCAGGGGCGCGCGTGCGGCGACGATAGCTGCCGTTACGACCTCGGTGCGGCGACAGTAGATGCTCTTACGAACTCCCCGCGGCGACAGTAGATGCACGAACTCCGTGCGGCGACAGTAGCTGCCGTTACGGACTCCGTGCGGCGACAGTAGCTGCTGTTACGACCTCGGTGCGGCGGCACGAACTCCGTGCGGCGACAGTACCTGCCGTTACGAACTCCGTGCGGCGACAGTAGATGCAGCTCCCAGACGGTCAGAGCGGCATCTAGTGTCGTCGGCGGGAAGAGTGGCCGGGGTGAAACGGCATCTAGTGTCGTCGGCGCGAAGGGCGGCCGGAGCGAAACGGCATCTGGTGTCGCCGCACGAACCGCGGACCCCGCGCCGGTCGCAAGAACTCTTCACTCTTCCGCCTGCGGCGTGTCCGCTAGCTGCGCGCCTTCCGCGTGGCGGCGCCGTTGGCCTTCTTGATCGCGTCGACCAGCTGGTCCTTCGTCATCGACGAGCGGCCGGTGATGTCGAGCTTCTTCGCGACGTCCATCAGATGCGCCTTCGAGGCGTTCGCGTCGACGCCGCCCTCGGTCTTCTTCCCCCGCTGTGCGGCACCGGCATCCGATGGCCCCTTGCGGCCCTTCTCGACCCAGTGGTCGCCGACCTTCTCGTACTCGTGCTTGAGAGCGGCGTACGCCGTCTGCTGCGCACGGCGCCCGTGGCCGTATTCCTTGAGCGCGGAATCGTGCGCCTTCACCCAGATCTCCTGGGCGTGCTTCGGCGAGCGCTCCAGCGTGCTGGGCAGGTCCTTCGCTCCGGGCATTGTGTTCTCCTTCTTCCTGGTCTCCATTCGGCTTCGCCGAGTCGACCCGCGTTGCGGTCGGCTTCGCCGAGTCGACCCGCGGGTGGCGGCCGGCGTCATGTGAGCAATCTCATGTCAGCAATTTCACGAGCGCCGCCTCTGGCGAGCGCTTCACGTCGAGTAGTTCCCCGTTCCGGTATCTGTCGAACACGCGCGGGTCGATGTAGCTCGCGCGGGCGACGGCCGGCGTGTTCCCGAGGGCGGATGCCGCGCGCTTCACCGCCTCGCGCTCGGCGGCATCCCGTGCCCGCCGGGTCTCTGCCCGGCCGGCACGCGCCAGCGTGTCCGCGGCGACGATCGTGCCGCGCAGCGTGCGAAAGTCCTTCGCAGTCGCCTCGACCCCCGTGCGCAGCCGGATGTCCTCGTTGACGTCCGCCGGCCGCAGGGCGTGCCAGCGCTGATCGCGCCAGGCCAGCAGGCGCGCGCCGGGGCGGCGCCGCTCCACCAGCGACCCGAGGTATTCCGCGAGCTCGGGGTCGTGGACCCAGGAGTCCCAGCCCTGGCCGCTCTTCGACGGGAAGCGCAGCTCGATCTCGGGGCCGTCGATCGTCACGTCGCGGCACAGCAGGGTGGTGAGGCCGCGGGTGCCGTAGGCGCGGCGGTAGCGCTCCTCGCCGATGCGCAGCGCGGCGCGGTCGACCATGCGGAACGCCGCGGCGAGGGTGCGCTCGCGCGGCATCCCTGGAAGCCGCAGATCGCGCGTCACCGAGCGGCGCGCGCTCGGCAGCGCCTCGGCCAGCTCGAGCATGCGCTCGAACTTCACGGCATCGCGCTTCCGCCGCCACTCCTCGTGATACAGGTACTGACGCCGGCCGGCTGCGTCGGTGCCGACGGCCTGGATGTGGCCGTCGGGGTACGGCGAGATCCAGACGTCGAGCCATGCCGGCGGGATGACGAGCGACTCGATGCGCGCGAGCACCTCGGCGTCGCTCACGGGCCGGCCGTCGGGGTCGACGTAGCGCGGCTCATCGCCGGGCAGCCGGGTCAGGCCCGGCCCGGAGGGGTCACTGCGGCGAATGCGCATACTTCCCCAATGCCCGGGGGACCACCCGGGCATGACCACGAGACGGCGCACCGCCGCCAGCTGCATCAGCGGATGCCTCGCCGCCGCCCTCGCCGCCGCACTGACCGGCTGCGTTCCGGACTCGGGCGGCGTGCCCGGCCGGCTCGAACGCGGGCTCTCCTCCGCAGACAGCAGCGCGCAGACCGCGCTGCTCGCCGTGCGCCAGCTGAGCGAGGGGAAGACGACGCCGCAGCACGCCCACACCGCGATCGACGACGCGCTCACGAAGCTCGGCGAGCAGCAGACCGAGCTTGCGAGCATCGAGCCGCGCACCGCCGACGAGCGCCGCTGGCGCCGCAGCGCCGACGACGCGATCTCGTCGCTCGACCCGGCGCTCAAGGACGCCCGCTCGGCCGCGAACGGAGAGGCGGGCATCCGCTGGTCGCAGGCGCGCCGGGAACTGCGGGACGCGAGCGACACGATCACGCACACGAAGCGCGAGATCATCGCCCAGGCGGGGGAGGCCGAGTGAGCAAGCTGCTCGGCATCTTCCTCGGCATCCTCACGGCGATCGGCGGCTTCGTCGACATCGGCGACCTCGTCACGAACGCCGTGGTCGGCTCGCGCTTCGGCCTCGCGCTGGCCTGGGTCCTGCCGGTCGGCGTGGTGGGCATCATCGTGTTCGCGCAGATGTCGGGGCGCGTCGCAGCGGTCAGCGGCCGGGCCACGTTCGAGATCATCCGCGAGCGGCTCGGGCCGCGGCTGGGGCTCGCGAATCTGGGCGCCTCGTTCCTCATCAATCTGCTCACCCTCACCGCAGAGGTCGGCGGCATCGCGCTCGCCCTGCAGCTGGCGAGCGGCATCCAGCCCCTGCTGTGGATGCCCGTCGCGGCCGTCGCGGTGTGGATCGTGCTGTGGCGGGTGAAGTTCTCGATCATGGAGAACGTCGTGGGGCTGCTCGGGCTGTGCCTCGTCGCCTTCGCGGTCGCGGTGTTCCTGCTGCACCCGGACTGGAGCGCGCTCGCCCAGAAGGCGGTGCCCCTCATGCCGTCCAGCGAGCACCCGTCGACCTACTGGTACTACGCCGTCGCGCTGTTCGGCGCGGCGATGACGCCGTACGAGGTGTTCTTCTTCTCATCGGGCGCCCGCGAGGAGGGGTGGACGAAGAGCGACCTCGCCGAGTCGCGCGCCAACGTGCTGATCGGATTCCCGCTCGGCGGCCTGCTGTCGCTGTCGATCGCCGTGTGCGCAACGCTCGTGCTGCTGCCGCGCGGCATCCAGGTCGAGTCGCTCTCGCAGGTCGCCATGCCTGTCGCGCAGGCGGGCGGCACGCTGCTGCTCATCATCGTGATCCTCGGCATGGTGGCGGCGACGTTCGGTGCGGCGCTCGAGACGGCACTGTCGAGCGGCTACACGCTCGCGCAGTACTTCGGCTGGCCGTGGGGCAAGTTCCGCCGCCCTTCCCAGGCATCCCGATTCCACCTCGTGATGATCGTGTCGCTGCTCATCGGGCTCGGGATCCTCGCGACGGGCGTCGACCCTGTGCAGGTCACCGAGGCGTCGGTGGTGTTCTCTGCGCTCGCGCTGCCGCTGACCTACTTGCCGATCCTCATCGTCGCGAACGACCCGCAGTACATGGGCGACGCGGTGAACGGCAAGGGGACGAATGCGCTCGGGCTCGTCTATCTCGTGCTCATCCTGGCCGCGTCGATCGCGGCGATACCGCTCATGATCGTCTCGGGAATGGGGGCATGAGATGACGGATGCACGGCCCGAGCTGCCCGTCGACGAGTCGCCGCGCGGGCAGGTCATCGACGCGCACCTGCACCTGCTCGACCGGCAGGTGGTCGACCCCTCCGACGTGCCGATCACGACCGTCGACGACGTGCAGCTCGACGGCGTCGAGCCCGGGGCATCGCCGCGCATCGTCGCGCTGCTCTCGGGCGCGCCGCTGTGGACCCGGATCTTCGGCGGCCGGCCGCGCCGGCACCACCTCGAGGAGGAGCCGTGGAGCGACGTGACCGACGTCGACGTCGTGATCCGCGTCGCGAAGCCCGCCGACGAGTATGAGGCGAGCTGGCCCGAGCGGTGGGCGCGGTCAGAGGTCATCGGCCGGATCCCAGGGGGACGCCATGCTCCTGACTGATCTGCTCGGGCTGCGCGTGCGCGACGGCGCGGGCGGCGACCTCGGCGCCGTCGTCGACGTGCGCTTCGTGCTCGACGGGCCGCCGTCGGGAAGCGGCACCGGCGCGCTCGCCGAGGCGCGCCTGCACGGGCTGATCGTGAGCCCGCATCGCAGCAGCTCGTTCCTCGGCTACGAGCGCACCGGGGTGAACCGGCCGTGGCTCATCGCCCACTTCCTCGCCTGGCGGCAGCGCCGCGCGGTGCTCGTGCTGTGGCGCGACGTGGCGAGTGTGGGCGACGAGCTGGCGCTGCGGCCGGGGGCGACGCTGTACTCTCCGGCGCTGCCGGGCGGATAGAGCAGTTCTCGAGAAGCGCGCGGGCCAGCTCGCCGACCACAATGATGCGCATGACAGAGACGACGAGCACGAAGAAGACCGGGTTCACTGCCGAGGAGCGCGCGGCGATGCGCCAGCGCGCGAAGGAGCTGAAAGCGCAGGAATCGGACGCGCTGGCGCTGCAGGCCGTGCTCGACAAGATCGCGAGCCTCGACGAGCCCGACAAGACGAACGCCGAGCGCATCCACGCCATCATCACCGAGGTGGCCCCGCAGCTGAAGCCGCGCACCTTCTACGGCAGCCCCGCCTACGCCACGGCCGACGGCAAGGTGGTCTGCTTCTATCAGGAGCGCGCGAAGTTCAAGGTGCGCTACGGCAACTTCGCGTTCTTCGACGCCGCGCAGCTCGACGACGGCACCATGTGGCCCACCGCGTTCGCGATCACCGAGATCTCTGCGGAGGACGAGAAGCGCATCGTCGAGCTCGTGAAGAAGGCGGCGGGCGCATAACGGCGAGCGCCGTGTCAACCGCTGGCGCAGGCCCCCGCCAGTGCCTACCGTCGTGCGCATGGTGCAGTTCACGACGAAGACGCTGACGGATGCCGGCCGCGCGGTCGGCCGACTGATCAAGTCCATCGAGGGGCAGGAGCGCCTCGACGCGGTCGCCCAGCCGCTCTCGGGCCTCGTGCAGAAGCTGATCCCCGCGGGCCCCGTGCGCGACCTGCTGCACGGCGTGCCGATCGGGCACCCCGCCCACCCCTTCCTCGTGCAGTTCCCGCTCGGCGCGTGGATGTCGGCGAACGTGCTCGATCTGCTGCCGGGCGGTTGGGTTCCCGCCACCGCGCTCATCGGCGCGGGCACGGCGGCCGCAGCCCCGGCCGCGGCCGCGGGGGCCGTGGACTTCGCCGCGGCGCACCCCGAGCAGCAGCGCGTCGGCGTCGTGCACTGGGCGTCGAACACCGTCGCAGTCGCCCTCTACGGCGCCTCCTTCCTCGCGCGCCTCGGCGGCAAGCGCACGGCGGGCAAGCGCCTCGCTCTCGCCGGTCTGGTCGTGGCATCCGTCGGCGGCTATCTGGGCGGCCATCTCGCCTACCGCCAGGCGATGGGCGCCAATCACACCGAATCCGTGCCCCATCTCGCACCAGAGGGTTGGCACGATCTCGGGCTGCTCAGCGAGCTGCCCGAGCGTCAGCTGCGGCAGCGGCTCGTCGGCAACGTGCCGGTGCTGCTCTATCGGGACGGCGAGCGCGTGCTCGCGCTGGCGGATGCCTGCTCGCATCTCTCCGGCCCGCTGCACGAGGGCGAGCTGAACGATGAGCCGGGCCTCGGGCCGTGCGTGACCTGCCCGTGGCACGGCAGCACCTTCGCCCTCGAAGACGGGGCCGTGGTGCATGGCCCCGCCACCGCGCCCCAGCCGCAGTTCCGTGCCCGCGTCTCCGGCGGCCGCGTCGAGGTGGCGTTGGCCTGACTCGCAGCTGGGTACGGACCCGTCATGGCCAAGACCGTCAGCGAATTCATCATCGACCGCGTCAAGGAATGGGGCGTCACCCGCGTCTTCGGCTACCCGGGCGACGGCATCGGCGCCTTCGACGGCACGCTCGGCACGCTCGATATGAAGGGCGACGGGCTCGAGTACATCCGCCCCACCCACGAGGAGATCGCCGCTTTCATGGCGACGGCGCACGCCAAGTTCACGGGTGAGGTGGGGGTGTGCGTCGCGACGTCGAGCCCCGGAGCGTTCCACCTGATCAACGGGCTCTACGACGCCCAGATGGACAACGTCCCCGTCGTCGCGATCGTCGGCCAGCAGGGCCTCGACGCCCTCGGCACGTTCACCCAGCAGGAGAGCAATCTCGAGCGGGTCTTCGCCGATGTCGCGTGCTACGTGAAGACGATCGTGTCGCCGCAGCAGGCGGAGGCCGTCGTCGACACCGCATTCCGCACGGCCCAGGCCCGCCTGCAGCCGGCGGTCATCGTGCTGCCGCACGACGTGCAGGCGATGGATGCCGCAGAGCCCGGCGCCGCTCACTGGGTGTCGCGCTCGAGCTCGGCGCCCGCCACGACGCGGATCGTCCCCGCCCCCGAGGCGCTCTCGGCTGCGGCATCCGTCATCAATGCGGGCAGCAAGGTGACGCTGCTCGTCGGCGCGGGCGCGCGCGGCGCGACCAGCCAGGTGATCGAGCTCGCGCACAAGGCAGGCGCCGGCATCGTCACGGCGCTGCGCGGGAAGGACGTCGTGCCCTCCGACATCCCGTTCCACACCCAGCAGCTGGGGCTGCTCGGCACGCGGCCGAGCCTTGCGCAGATGAAGGAGTGCGACACGCTCGTGCTGCTCGGCACGAACTACCCCTACGGCGAGTTCCTGCCCGCGAGCGGCCAGTGCCGTGCCGTGCAGATCGACCTCAAGCCCGAGCAGCTCGGCGTGCGCTACCCCACCGAGGCGAACCTCTGGGGCGACGTCGGGGCGACGCTCGACGCGCTGCTGCCGCTCATCGAGCAGAAGAGCGACCTCAGCTGGCAGCAGGGCGTCGCCGAGGGCTTCCAGAACTGGGAGAAGGAGATGCGCGCAGAGGCGATGGTCGACTTCCCCGACGGCGTGAACCCGCGACGCGTCTTCTTCGAGCTGAACGAGCGCCTGCCCGAGAACGCGATCGTGACGGCGGATGCCGGGACGACGGCGGACTGGTACGCGCACCACATCCGCCTGCGGCGCGGCATGCGCGGTGACCTGTCGGGCCGCCTCGCGAGCATGCTCGCCGCGATGCCGTATGCCGTCGCGGCGAAGTTCGCGTACCCCGACCGGCCCGTGATCTGCACGATCGGCGACGGCGCCTTCCAGATGCTCGGCATGAACGAGCTGATCACGGTGAAGAAGTACCTCTCGCGCTGGCCGAACAAGCAGCTCATCGTCGCGGTGATGCACAACGACGACCTCGCGCAGGTCTCGTGGGAGATGCGCACGGAGGACGCGAATCCGGTCTGGGCGGGCTCGCAGGACGTGGAGTCGGTCGACTATGCGGGCTATGCCGAGCTGCTCGGCTTCCGCGGCATCCGGGTGCGCTCCGACGACGAGGCGGCGGCCGCGTGGGACGACGCGCTGCGCTACGACGGCGTCACGCTGATCGACGCCTACGTCACGCGCAACGCACCGCCGCTTCCCCCGAAGATCTCGAAGGAGTACCGCAACAACACCCTCGCGGCTCTGGCCAAGGGCGACCCGCTGCGCGTCGGCGCGGTGGTCGACTCGGCCGAGGCGTTGGGAGCCGAAGCGCTGCAGCGTGCCAAGAACGTTCTGCACCTCGGCGGCGACGACGCCGGGCAGCGCGAATAGCGGCTCGAGACGGCGGGTACGGCCCGGGGGAATCGACAAGCGAAGGAGATGACCTCATGGCCTCCACGATCAACACCGGCGACAACTCGTCGGACTCGCTGAAGTACTCGCAGGAGATCACGTCGCCGGGCGACAAGCCGGAGCGCGACGGCCGCAGCCTCGTCACCACCGACCACGAGGTGATCAGGCAGTGGGCGCAGGCGCGCAATGCCGTGCCCGCGACCGTGAGCGGAACCGAGCACGGCGACCGCGCCGGAGTGCTGCGCTTCGACTTCGGCGGCGACTCCGAGCTACTCGAGCACCTCGATTGGGACGACTGGTTCCGCACCTTCGACGAGCGGAAGCTCAACTTCATCTATCAGGAGACGAAGTCAGACGGCTCGCAGTCCAACTTCTTCCAGCTGGAGAACCCCGAGCGCGAGGACGCGTAGCTCGGCTGTTCAACGCGCAGCTCACTCACCGAGGAGGCAGATCGAATGGCAGACCGCATGCGCGAGCTCTACGAGGAATCCGGCCCGTGGGCGTCGGTGTACGTCGACGCATCCGGGGACACGGCCGACCCGCGTGGCCAGGCGGCGTCGAAGCGCAACAGCATCGCGCACGCCCTTGAGCAGGCCGGCGCACCGCGCGCCGACATCGACGCGATCGTCGAGGCGCTGGCTGCGCCGACGGGTGTGTCGGCACCGGCATCCCGCCTGGTGCTCGCCCGGGGTGGCGAGGTGCGCTTCGACCGCGGGCTTCCGGGCGCCGTCCGCGTCGGCGAGTTCGCGGAGTTCGGCCCCCTTCCCGACCTCGTGCCGCTCGTGAGACACCGACCGGTCGCGTTCGAGTACCTCGTCGTGCTGGTCGGCCACGATGCGGGCGATGTGCTGCTGTGCACGACCGGGTCGGAGGAGCCGCAGGCCCGCGAGCACGTGCAGGGGCGTGCCGACACGCTGCAGAAGGTGCGCGCGGGCGGCTGGTCCGAGGCGAACTATCAGCGCCACGTCGTCGACGTGTGGACGCACAACGAGGGCGAGGTCGCCGCCCGTGTCGACGCGCTGGTCTCGGAGCGCCACCCCAGGTTCGTCGTCGCCGCGGGCGAAGAGGCGGGGCTCGCGCTCTTCCTCGGCAAGCTGAGTGCCGGCACGCGGGAGATCACGCGCGGCGTGCCCGTCGATGCGCGGCCGTCGGATGCCTCGAGCAAGCGTCTCGACACCGAGATCGGGGCCGCGATCGATGACGAGCTGTCGTCGCTGCGCGAGCGGGCGCACGAGCTGATCCGGCCGCGCGCCGCGGGCGAGAGCCCGGTCGAGGCGCTCGGCGTCGGCGAGGTGGTGCATGCGCTGCAGCAGTCGCAGGTGGAGCTGCTGCTGCTCGTCGACGGCGCCGGGGACGCGCACGCGAACGACGAGCTCGACGGCCGCCGCGTCTACGTGCTGGATCGCGCGCCCTGGGTCGCGAGCGCCCCTGAGGACGCGGGCGAGGCCGAGATCGTGGGGCGCGTGCGCGCGTCGGTGGGGCTGGTGCGTGCCGCCGTGCTGACGGATGCCACCGTGATGGTCGTGCCGGCCGATGAGTTGCCGGCGCACGCACCGGTCGCGGCGCTGCTGCGCTGGCCCGCGCAGGCGTACGCGCCGTGAGCCGGTCGGCCGCTCGTCACTCGGCGGCCTCTTCCCGGTCGGTCTCTGACTTCGCGAGCGAGGTCAGCCATCGGTAGTACAGGCCCGAGACATAGGGAACGGGCACGAGCAGGTAGCCGATGAGTCCGGCGATCGGCCAGGCGAGCCCGAGCAGGGTCGCCGCGGCGAAGCCGACGGCGAGCGTGAAGGCCGGGAACCGGGAGCGCGAGCGGTACGGCTTCGTGAGCCCTGCGTGCAGCAGCCAGGGGTGGGCCGTGAGGTACCACCACAGGGACCCGTGCACGACGGTGATCGCGGTCAGATGCACCCCGTAGGTCACGACGGCGACGCGCTCGGTGGGGTAGTGCGCGAGCAGGTTCGCGGTGTAGGGCACGAATGCCACCAGCATCAGCATGAGCAGGTTGAGCCAGACGAAGGGGTGGTCGGCATAGCGTGCGAAGTCGCTCTGCGTGCGGTTGCCGAACCAGACGGTGCCGAGCGTCACGAAGACGAGGGCATAGCCGAGCAGGGTGGGAACGTTGCCGCCCAGCTCGGCAAGCAGGCTCTCGGCGGCGTGCTTGGGCAGCTCGATCTCGATCACGATGATCGTCATCACGATGGCGAACACCCCGTCTATCAGCGCCTCGAGTCGTCGCGTCGGCCCCATGCCGGGGTGTTCGGGAACCCCGTGCTGAGGGTCGGTGCCGGTGTCGGTGCCGGTGCCGGTGCCGGTGCCGGTGCTAGTGCTGCCGGCGTCCCGTTCGCTGTCGTCGTCGTCGCTCATGGGGTCAGAATGCGCGTGCGTGCCGTCGGCCGCCAGCACCGCGGGCCCAGGCTGTTTTTTCGGCGCGGCAAGATGGCCAGTCCGCACGCTGCCCGGCGTTCAGGCGGCTTTCTCGACGCGGCAAGATGGCCAGTCCGCACGCTGCGCGGCGCTCGGTCGCCCGCTGCCCCGCGGCTCGCACCCTCGTGGCCGACGCACCTGCTGTCGACGCGCTACCCCACGCGCCGTTGGGCCGCGCGCCCGTGGCCCATGAGCCCTCGGCCTGCAACGCCGCGGCCATCTCGCCCCGAACCTGCGGCCGCCGCGACACGCGAACGCGGAAGGGTGCTCGCGTGATGGAGCGACCCTTCCGCGTTGCGACCGACGCTCAGGCATCCGCCCGCCTGCTCGGGTCGGACGCTGGGTGCCGGCCCGAGCCCTACGCGGCGCGTGCCGGGCGAATGCCTGCGAGGATCGCCGAGGCATCCGCAGCGGGCGGGCGCAGAGCATCGATCGCGTGCTCGAGGGAGTCGGCCTCGAACTCGGCGAACGGACGGGTGAGCGACTGCACGCGGTAGCGGCCGTCGCTCAGGGTGACGAAGCCCAGCAGGGCGAACGGGCTGCCGCCCGGAAGGCTGATGCGCCAGTCGCCGTCGCCGACAGCAACGACCTCGACGTCGGCGAGCGTGACCGCGGGTGCGACGTGGACTGCTCTGGAAAGGCGGTGAAGCGTCGTGCTGACCAGGCTCATGATGTTCCCCCTTGGCTATGAACTCTCCCAGGACGAGGGTGACTGAGCGGGTCGCGGCGAAAACAGGCCTTGACAGCATGCGGCACAAGATGCGAAAAGCTGCCGTCACCCTCGCCGGCGTCGCCGTCGCCGCCACCGCTAACGCAGCCGCCGTCACGCGCGCAGTCGGAGCTGCAGCCGGGCGCCTGACTTGGAGTGCAGCACGACGGCTTCCTTGCCGGGCCAGATGAGGGTGTAGGTGCCTTCGCTGCGGGCGATCTTCGCCCCGTGGTCGTGAACCATCTTGTGATGTCGGCGGCAGAGCAGGATTCCGTCGCGGACTTCCGACGTGCGATGACTGGGGTGCTGCGCCCAGGGGTTGATGTGGTGATATTCGCAATCGCCCGGCGGCCGGTCACAGCCCGGGTACATGCAACCGCCGTCTCTCACGGAGATCGCTCGCCTCTGGCGAGCCGTGAAGAAGCGCTGGTCTTTGCCCAGGTCGATCGTCTGGCCGCTCGGGTCGAAGAGAAGAGGCGTGAATCCGGTAGTGCAGATCATGCGCAGTGCGTCGGTGGCCGCGATGGGCTCGTCGCGACCCTCGACGAACGCGACGCCGGTGTCTGGCCCCGGGCACGCAGTGGTGCCGAACACGGCGCCAGCAGCTCCCTGTGAGTTCCGCGCGCGACCAGCGCTGCCGGCGGAGCGCGCGTCGGCGGCGTTCCCGGTGCCGCCGGCATTGTCGGCGCTGCCCGCCATCTCGGCGTCGCCGACGTTCTCGTTGCTGCCCGCCGTGCCGGCGCCATCCGCGACCGCCTTCGCGCTGCCGAGATCGCCCGGCCCTGCGGCAGGGCAGGCGGTGTGGTCGCCGGCATGGTGTCGTCGCAGCACGTCTTCTGCGCCGCGCGCCTTCCTGAGGTCGTCAGCAGTGACGGCGACGGTCACCTGAGGCTCGCGGGTCTTGAACAGCTGCCCGGAATCGTTCGAAACCGCGCGGTCGATGAGGTCGAGCAGGGTGTCGACCTGCAACTGCGCGTTCGACCGCGGATCGGACTCGACCTGCTCGGCGGCCGCCTTGTCGGCCTCACTCGTGAACCGCGGGCCGCCGAAGCGGGGCGACAGCAGGCGCCTGATCGGCCCGTAGAACCTCGCGTCGGACTCAGGGTCGAGATCGATGTCGTAGTGCGCCATGCCGCTCGAGCGGACGGTTCGCGTGAACGAGCGCAGCTCGTATCGCCGTCGTGCCTCGGCCGCGGCCTGCGCCGAATCGAGGCTCGCGCGCATGCGCTTGGCGGCGCGCGCGAGGTCTTCCGGGCTCCAGTGCCCGGCCCAGCAGTCGTCGATGAGCTCGAGCACGGCGGCCCGCCACGCGTCGTGCAGCTCGAGGGCGCGCGGATTCCCCAGACCTGTGCGCAGCGCGTCGGATTGCGCCGCTGTCAACCACCTGTGCTTCAGCGCCACGCCAAGTGGCGCGTCCCACGAGCCGGCGACGCCGCGCAGGGCGCCGAGAGAGCGCACCGGCGGCTCGTCGCCACGCCCGGCATCGGCCGGGGGCGCGAGCGGGGGAACGGCCTCGGCGGTCTCGAGCAGGCCGCCGACCCTGATCAGGCGGGCGGCCTCGTCGCGCCGCACGCCCACGAGGTCTTGCACGAACCCCGTCGCGTCTTTGAACCCGTTCTTGGCGGCAAGCCCGCTGGTGCCGAGCTCGCGCGCGGATCTGCGCTCGATGTCAGCCGCCAGCAGCGCGAGCGACTCGGCGACCTTCGACTGGATCGACCCGAGCAGGCGCGCCGCCTCGACCTCTTCTGTAGGCGAGAGCACCCCCACGGTCTCGGCGCACGGCAGCGCCCCGGCCACCACAGGTGCCAGGGAGCGCAAGGCGTCGATCACGGAACTCATGCGATAAAGATACGATGATCGACCGACATTCGGCCATATCAGCCTCGAATCTGTGTACAACTCGCCCGGGCGCCGCCTGTGAGCGGAAAGACTCGTCAGGCGCCCGGCGTCACGAGCCCTGTCTCATACGCGAGGATCACGGCCTGAGCCCGGTCGCGCAGGCCGAGCTTGGTGAAGATTCTCGAGACATGGGTCTTCACCGTCTGCTCGGCGAGGAACAGCGCGCGGGCGATCTCGCCGTTCGACATGCCCTGCGCGACCAGCACGAGGATCTCGTTCTCACGCTGCGTCAGCTCGCTGAGCTCTCCCCGGCCCGGCACTCCGCCACCAGCCCCGCCAAAGCCACCAGCACCAGCACCGCCCGCACCACCCGCACCAGCCCCCGCACCCCCGCGAGCGAACCGCTCGATCACGAGCCGCGTCAGCCGCGGCGAGAGCAGCCCTTCACCAGCGGCGACCACCCGCACCGCCTCGACGAGGTCGCGCGGCAGGGCGTCCTTCAGCAGGAATCCGCTCGCACCCGCCTGCAGCGCCTGGAACACGTAATCGTCGATGTCGAAGGTGGTCAGCATCAGAACGCGCGTCGGGATGCCCGCCGCGGCGATCGCGGCCGTCGCGTCGATGCCGTTCATCTCCGGCATGCGAACGTCCATCAGCACGACGTCGGGCACGAGCTCGAGAGCGAGGCGCACGGCCTCGACGCCGTCGGCTGCCTGGCCCACCACCTCGAGCTCGGGCTGCGCCGCGAGCAGTGCCGCGAAGCCGGCGCGCACCATCGCCTGGTCGTCGGCGATCACAACCCGCGTCACGTGGCCGACCCTCCTTCGGAATGCACGGGCAGAACGGCCGAGACGCGCCAGCCGCCCTCGGGCGTCGGCCCGTGTTCGACGGTACCGCCCACCGCACCCGCGCGCTCGCCCATGCCGCGCAGCCCGAAGCCGGCGCCCGCCAGCTGAGCGGTCACCGCGCCCGGGCGCCCAGCCGACCGCGCCCGCCCCGAGAGACCGTGCCGCTCGCCGCCCGCGGCCCGCCCCGCCCCGTTCACCACGACGAGCTCGAGCACCTGCGGGTCGCGAGTCGCGGTCACGGTCACCGTCGCCCCGGGCGCGTGCCGCAGCGCGTTGCTGAGCGCCTCCTGCACGATGCGATACGCCGCGAGCCCGACGACGTCGTCGACCCGCTGTGCGAGCGCGCCGCCCGGCTGAAAGAGGATCTCGGCCCCCGCCTGCCGCGCCTGCTCGATGAGCGCCGGCAGCTGCGCGAGGCCGGGTTGCGGGGCGAGTTCCGCAGTAGAGCCGGCGGATGCCTGGCCGCCGCCGCCCGCGCCGCCACTCCCGCCCGCGACCCCGCCCGCGCCGCCGCCCCCGTCCGCCGCGCCGCCGCTCGCGGCATCCCCGGGCTCATCGGCACGCAGCACGCCGAGCAGCCGCCGCATCTCGGCGAGCGTCGTGCGCGTCTGCGCGGCGATTTGCTCGAACTCGGCGACGACGTCATCGGGAAGCCCGGGGTGGCGATAGGGCGCGCTCGTCGCCTGCACGTTCAGAATCGACATGCCGTGCGCGACGACATCGTGCAGTTCGCGGGCGATCCGGGTGCGCTCGTCGGCGACCTGCCGACGGGTGCGCTCGCTCTCGCTCGTCTCGCGCTCCTCGGCGAGCTGCACGCGCGTGCGCTGCAGCTGGCGCACCACGATCGCGACGGCGAGCGTGAACAGGGCGATGTTCGCGAACACCACGATGTTGGTGAGGCTGTCGGCGAACGGCATGCGCACCCACAGCACGAGCGCGACGACGACGGATGCCGCGACGCTGCCCGCCCACGCCGTGAGCGCCCACCACCACGTGTCCTTCCACGCCACGATCGCCAGCGTGAGCGACTGTGCGATGAGCGGAACGACCGCCCACGGCCACGGCGCGGTCGACGATCCGCCCGTCGAGATGAGCGCCAGGATGAAGAACGCCGCGACCGCCAGACCGGATGCCTCGCGAGGCCGCCACACCGCGAGCGGCAGCGCCCCCACGTGCGCGGCGACGATGACGAAGACGACCTCGATCGGCACCCCGTAGAGCGCGACGGCGAGCGGCACCTGCACGGCGTACAGCCCCGCGGCGATCGCCCCGAGCACGACCCAGAAGAGCACGCGCCGCCCGCGCGTCGTGCGCGGCAGATGCGGCCGGCGCGGGGCGCGGGGTGTGCGCGAGCCGCTCGGCGTGCTCGGCGCACTCTGCGCGCTTCGCGCGCTCGGCAGCAGGCGCATGCGCAGGCGCCATCGCTGGCGCGGCTCGGCGGGCGTGGCGGGCATGGTCGTCCCCTTTCACCGCTACGGTGCCACACCGCCTGGGCGCACCGCGGTTGCGGCACGAAAAGCGATACCGCAGTAGGGGGTGCGCGCCAACCCCAGGGTGACGACGGCGGCCCGAGGCATCCGTAATTTCGATGGCATGGACACCGTCGGGCACCTCGTCACCCTCGCCGCAGCCTCACCCTGGGCACTCGCCCTGGTCGCGCTGGCTCTCGTGATCGACGGATTCTTCCCCTTCGTGCCGGGCGAGACGCTGGTGGTCGCGACCGCCGCCGCAGCCGCTGCAGGGGGCGGAAGCCCGTGGCTCGTGCTCGCCGTGGCCGCTCCCGCGGCGCTCGCCGGCGACCTGATCGCCTACCACCTGGGCCGCCGCCTCGGCATCGAGCGCTGGGTCACCCCGAAGCGCCCGCGCCTCGCCCGCGCCTTCGGCTCCGCGCAGCGGCGGCTCGAGCTGAACCCCGCGTCGATCCTGCTGACGGCGAAGTTCCTGCCCTTCGTGCGCGTCGCCGTGTCGATGACGGCGGGGGCGGGGCGGATGCCCATGCGCCGGTACTTCCCCCTCGCGGTCGCCTCGGTGACGCTCTACACGGGCTTCCATGTCGCGCTCGGCGCGGTGGTCGGGTCGGCGGCCTTCGCGCTGCTCGGCAACCCGCTGATCGCGCTCGCGGTCTCGATCGCGGTCGGCTTCGCGGCCGGCGTGCTCATCGACCTCGCGATGCGGGTGGTGCGTGCCCGATTTCGCCGCCCCGTGGTCGCCGCCGCCTGACACGTGGACTAGGCGCACCTCACGCACAAACCCCCGGCGGACTGGGATCGCCGGGGGCTTGCGCGGTGCCGGCCGCGAGCGGCCGCCGGGTGGCGCCGACATGAACAAGGAGAAGGGGTGGGGTTGTCGGCGCTCCCGAGTCTGTCGGTCACGGCGAACGGGTCGCCCCCGCCGGCGCGAGCACGAGCTCGGCCTGCCCCGGCCCGAGGTGCGGGCGCGCAGGGTCGATGCCCGCCTGCAGGAAGGCGTCGATGATCGCGCCGAGCCGCACGCGCGGGTCGGGCGCCGAGGCGGCCGAGAGCCCGCGGGCGATCAGCCCGCAGCGGTGGAAGCCGAAGCTCGCGCCGTCGCCGGGGTCGTCCGCGACCGCGATGCCCGGCGCCACCTCGCGGGTGAACGCGGGCACCTCTGCGCCGAACGCCTCGGCGCTCCATGCGGCCGTCGCGCAGCGCACCAGCGCGGCGGCGTCGGCCCGGGTCGTGTAGAAGACGGCGGCGTCGGGGCGGCCGAAGTTCGCCGGGTTGTCGAGCAGCTTCGCCGCGAACACGACGCCGGCCGACTCGAGCCCGCCGACCACCGTGCGGAACACGCGGGGCGCGGCATCCGGCCTGACGTTCAGGTAGCAGCGCAGGGTCGGCGGCGCCGGCTCTCCCACGTGTCGCGACCCGTGCACGGTGAGGTAGCCGAGCAGGCGCGAGCGCAGGCGGTGCCGGCCGCCGAACTCGGCGTGCAGCCGCTCGACGAAGGCGTCATCGGGGTCGCCGATCGGGTGCAGGGTGCCGCGGTCGTCGCGAGGCGGCCACGCCGCGGCATCCGCGTGGCCGTGGAAATACGCGGCGTACAGGCGGCGCGTGAGCAGATCGAGCTCGTAGGCCGAGTGGCTCGGCACCGCGGCGGGCTCGACCTCGCGGGCGATGCGCCGCAGCAGCGGGTACCAGCGCATGCTGACGCGTGGCGTCGCACTGACGGAGGCGGGGGAGAAGGGGGAGAAATCGAGGGTCATCATGAGAGCAGTTCCAGCGCGGCGTCGGGTCGCAGCGCGAGTTGTTCGGCGGCCTGAAGGTAGGCCAGGGCGTGCGGGGGCAGGGCGGAGGCGTCGGCTGCGACGCCGGCGATCTTCGACAGCAGGCTGAACGCGGCGAACCGCGCCGACTGCCTGCGGTCTTCGGGGGTCTGGGGAATGACGGACTCGTAGCCGGCGAGGCCCGCGCGGATCTCACCGAGGACGTCGGTGAACGGAATCGCGGAGTTCTCGATCCACTCGGTCAGCGCGGTTCCGTCGCGGAAGTCGAGGCCGAGCAGCCACGTGCCGAGGAACTCGCCGACCAGGCATCCCACGTCCCAGCGGGGGTCGCCGTAGCCCGCGGACTCCCAGTCGACGAGCACGACCGGCTCGCGCGCCTCGGTGCTCTCTGTGCACTGCACGTTGTCTTCGGCGACGTCGCCGTGGATGACGCAGCGCGGCTCCCAGCACGCCACCGCCGTCTCGAGCCCGCGCAGCAGGCCGGCGTGGCGCACGAGCGCCAGCAGCTCGACCCAGCCGTCGGAGCACGATGTCGCGGGCCCCGGCGCCACGACGCTGAGCGCGGCGAGCAGGCGCTCGGGCAGGCGCGCGCGGGTCACGACGCGGGCGTCGCCGTCGATGAGGTCGGCGGATGCCTCGCCCGCGGTCGCCTCGTGCAGCATCGCCAGCCGGCGCCCGACCTCGTGCGCCCACGCTTCGCTCGTTCCACCGGCCTCGGCGCGCCGCTCGGCGAGCGAGGCGTAGCCGACGAGGTCCTCGGTGACGAGGATCTCGTCGTCATCGTCGGCGGCGATGGTGAGGAACTCGGCGGGAATGCGCACGCGCCGCTCGGCGAGCGCCTCGGTCAGCCGGCGCTCGAACGCGAAGCTGGCGGCGAGACTCTCGGCCATGGAGCGCGAGCGGCGTTTGACGAACAGCGAGCGGCCGTCGGCGAGGCGCACGCGGTAGCAGAGGCTGCGCCGGTGCAGCGGCTCGACCGCGCTGACCGCGGTGCCGGCGAAGAAGCCGCGGGCTTCGAGGCGGGCCATCGTGTCGATCGCGAACGGGTCGGAGAGGAGCATGGGTCGACTCTGCTCGCGGTGCGGGCGCGGCGAATCCGGCGAAATACGTATTCCGGGGCCGCCCGACTACGTATTGTGTCCGCGCGGGTCTCGGTGAGCGCTGTCTCTACCCCTAGACGACGGGTTAGCCTGATCGCAGCATGGCCCGACCCACCCCCCGGATGATCGGCCGCGAACCCGAGTACGCGCGGCTCCTGGCCTACCTCGACGCGAGCGAGGTGGGTGTTCCGACGGCTGTGCTCATCACCGCCGACGCGGGCACCGGGAAGACCCGCCTCGTCGACGAGGTCGCCCGCACCGCGGCCACGCGCGACCACACGGTGGTGCGCGGCAACTGCACGCCGTCGAGCGCGACGCGGCTGCCGTTCGGCCCGATCGCCGACCTGATGCGCGACCTGCGCGAGCAGCACCCCGAGCTGCGCGACGCCGTCACCGACGAGGTGTGGGCGGGCCTCGCGCCGATCGCGGCGGGCTGGAGCGGCGCGCCGGACCCCGGCGCCGTGGGGCCGGCCGACCCGGCGCTCTCGCACGCGCGCCTCTTCGCCGCCGTCATCGCCACGCTTGCCGCAGCGGCCGCCGCCCGCCCCCTCGTCGTCGTCATCGAAGACCTGCACTGGGCCGACGCCGCGAGCCTCGACCTGCTCGGCTTCGTCGCCCGCAAGCTCGTCGACCAGAACATCCTGCTGCTCACGACGAGCCGCCCGCCCCGCCCCGACGACGCCCTCGCCGACTTCGTCTTCGAGTTCACGCGCCTCGAGGTCGCCCAGACGATCGAGCTCGAGCCGCTGTCGGACGCGTCGATCGGCGAGATCATCGCCGAGACGTCGCCCGAGCTCGAGGGCCCCGTGGTCGCGGCACTCACGGCCCGCGCCGCCGGCAGCCCGTTCTTCGCCGCGCGTCTCGCCCGGCACGGTGCGAAGCCGGGTCTGCCGAGCGATCTCGAGCAGCTGCTGCGCCTCGAGCTGCGCGGCATCTCGCCCGAGGCGCGGCACGTGGCGACCGTCGTCTCGGCCGTCGGAGGGCGGGTGGCGTTCGACGACGTGCTCTCGTTGGCGGAAGCGGCCGCCGCGGTCGACGAGCTGCTGGAGCGCGACATCCTGAGCGACGGCGGCGACGGCGACGAGCTGCGCCTGCGGCACGCGCTCTACGGCGAGGTGCTCGGCGGCTCGGCCACGCCCCAGCAGCGTCGCGCCGTGCACGCGGCCGCGGCCGACATGCTCATGGCGCACGGTCCGGTCGACGGCGAGCACGCCCTCGAGCTCGGTCGGCACCTGCACCGCGCCGGCCGGCTCGCTGAGGCCCGCGTGCAGCTGCTGCACGGCGCGCGGCACGCGCTCGAGGCACGGTCGTTCGCGCTCGCTCGCGACGCGTATGCCGAGCTGCTCGCGCTGCCCGGCGACGCAGGCGAGACGAGGGATGCCCCGGCCGCAGGCACCGCGCCCGATCGCACCGCCCTGCTGCTCGAGGCCGTGCCCGCCTATCATTGGTCGGGCGACGTCGCGACCGCTCTCGAGCTGCTCGACGAGGCCGCCGAGTCGCCGGGCGCCGATGCCGCCCGGGTCGCCTACGAGCGTGGCCGCCTGCTTTCGGCCGAGGGGCGCGTCGGCGACTCGGCGGCGAGCTTCCGCGCCGTGCTCGAGCTCATCGAAGCCGGCGACACGCAGGGCGCGCCGCAGCCGGGCCTGCGGGCGCGCACCCTCGCCGCGCTCGCCCGGGACCTGATGAACCAGGGCGACATGACGGCCAGCGTGCGCACGGCCGGGCAGGCGATGGCGGAAGCGGCCGCCGCGGGGGAGCAGCACGCGCTGATCGACGCGCGCGTGACCCGCGCGGTCGCGGGCACCCTGGTGCCGGCGCCTGCACCGGATGCTGCGGGCTACGCCGAGGCCGAGCTGCGCGAGTGCGCCGAGCTCGCCCTCGAGGTCGACGACCTCGAGGTGGCGATCCGCGCCTACGGGAATCTGACCTACGTGCTGGGGGTCGCCGAGCGTGACGCCGATGTCATCGCTGCGTCCCGCGAGGCGTTCGAGAAGTGCGGGCGGTACGGCCCCATTCTTTCGATCGCATCCAGCGTTGTGTCGAATTACGTATCGTCCCTCGTCGCTGTGGGGGAGTGGGACGAAGCGTTGTCCGTCGCGCGGGCGGCACTGTCAGAGCATGTCTCGCCCAGCATGGGCATCTATCTTCACGACGAGATCATCGAGATCCAGACTCTCCGCGGCGAGTGGGACGATGCCGAGGCGCACATCAGGCTTGCGCGGACCCAGTTCGGCGACGGCGTCTACGCACTGCAGTTCGTGGTCGATGAGGCCGCGTTCGAGTTGTGGCGTGGGCGCACTGACGCCGCGCTCGCAGTGATCGCCGGCATCCTCGATGAGCTTCGGCGTCAGGACGATGCCGACATGGTGCTCCAGGCGGCGGTCGTGGCGCTCCAGGCTCACGCAGACGCGTTCGAGTCGCGACTGCCGCGCGTGCGCAATGCCGCAGCCGACGCGATCGCCGACGCGCTCATCGGCCTCGTCCGCGCGACCGCCTCCGAGGAGTCGCTCTCGTCGATCGGATCGAATCTGGTGCGCACATGCGAGGCCGAGTATGCGCGCTTGCGCGGGGCCGACACCGCTGAGCAGTGGAAAGCCATTGCAGAGGCGTCTCGCGAGTCGGCCCACCCCTTCGAGGAGGCGTACGCACGCTACCGCGCGGGTGTGTGCGCCCTGGCGCGTCGTTCGTCGGGAGAGGCATCCGGTCTGCTGTCGCGGGCGCACGAACTCGCTGCGCAGCTGCGCGCCCGACCTCTCTCAGAGCGAGTTCTCGGCACGGTGCAGGCGGGCGGCGTGAAACTCAGTGCGGTACCCGAGCCGGTGGAGCGGCGCACCCCCATCGGCGGACTCAGCGATCGTGAAGCGCAAGTGCTCGAGCTGATCGCCGAGGGGATGTCGAACAGGGACATCGCGCACCGATTGTTCATCAGCGAGCGCACCGTGGGCGTGCATGTGAGCCGCATCCTCGGCAAGCTCGGTGTGCGCAATCGCACGGAAGCGGCTCGCGCAGTCGCCGCCGCGGAATAGGGTCCATGCCGCGGTCGACTCGACCTTGTCGTTCTGTCTGCCCTCATTGTGGAGGTAGACGGCGAGTGCGACGGCGAGTAGAGCAATCCTCATGACAGCTACACCCACGTCGATCGCCCAACTGAGCGCGGCGCTCAACGGCGCACTGCCGACCAAGTTCAAGCCGTGCGTCCCGACGCCGACGCGCGACGGCAAGATTCACATCAGCACGGCGCTGACAGGCTCCACTGCGCCGAACACGCCCACCACGTCCCTCTGCGGCGACGCCTCGGTCATCTTCGGCGCCTCGATCGTGCCGAACTTCGTGATCTGCACTGACTGCTGGGCCGCGTTCGTCAATCGCCCAGTCGCCGTCTGACGCCAGGGCGTTCAGACTGGGGTCGTGCACGACGACGCGCTCGACCCCGACGCCGCGGGCGTTCTGCGGGGCATCCCGCCCGACGAGTTCGTCTGGCGCGATGCGGCCCGCGTGCTCCTGCACGATGAGGTGCTGCCGCACATCGACGGCTGGTGGGAACGCGCGGAGTACCCGGCGCACCTGCTCGCCCGCCTGGGCGCCCGCGACCTCCTGCGCGACGGCGTCGACGTCCCGGGGCTCTCTGCGCAGTCCGCGCTCGCCGCGGGCCTTCTGGCCGCCGAGCTGAACCGCGGCGACGGCTCGGTCGCCGCCCTGGCCGGCATCCAGGGCGGGCTCGTGCTGCGCTCGATCGCGCTGTTCGGCTCGCCCGAGCAGCGGGCCGAGTGGCTCGGCCCGCTTGCGCGCGGCGAGCGGCTCGGCGCCTTCGCGCTCACCGAGCCCGCCCACGGCTCGGATTCCGCCCGGCTGGAGACGAGCGCCCGGCGCGACGGCGACGACTGGCTGCTCGACGGCGAGAAGAAGTGGATAGGCGGCGGCGCCTCGGGCGACGTGACCATCGTGTGGGCGCGCGTCACGGGCGGCGAGGGCGACGGACGGGTGCGGGGATTCCTCGTGCCGCAGTCCGCCGCCGGATACGACGCCCGGCCGATCACCGGCAAGCTCGCGCTGCGGGCGATCCACCAGGCGCACGTCCGGCTCGAGGGCGTGCGGGTGCCGGCCGAAGCCGTGCTGCCGGGCGCCCACGCATTCCGCGACGTCGCGCAGGTGCTGCGGGCGACGCGGCTGCACGTCGGGTGGGCGGCGCTCGGCCACGCGGCCGCCTGCTATGAGGCATCCGTTCGCTACGCGCGCGAGCGCCTGCAGTTCGGCCGGCTGCTCGCCGCCACCCAGTTGGTGCAGGCCCGGCTCGCGCGCCAGCTCGCGGCGCTCACCGAGCTGCAGACGCTGCTGGTGCAGCTCGCGCGCGAGGCCGACGCGGGCCGGCTCGATGAGCAGGCGGCATCCATCGCGAAGCTCACCGGAACCCGCACCGCCCGAGCGATCGCGGCGGACGCGCGCGATCTGCTCGGGGGCAACGGGATCCTGCTCGAGAACGCGGTGGCCCGCCACTTCGCCGACGTCGAGGCGCTGCACACCTTCGAGGGCACCGAGTCGATTCAGGAGCTGCTGATCGGCCGGGCCATCACCGGGTTCGGGGCCTTCTGAGCCCCGCGCGCGAGGCTGTGCTCAGCTCTCGGCGAGGATCTCGTAGAGCGCCTTGCGCAGCTCGTCGATCTTCCCCGCGGCCTGCTTGCGCTGCTCGTCGGAGGCGACGAAGCGCAGCTGGTGCAGCGCGCCCATGAGCTTGCCCACCGAGGTGAACAGCTCGGCGTCGGCACCCGAGCGCGAGGGCGCCGCCTGCCACGCGGCGGCCAGCTCCTCGGCATGCTCGTCGACATAGGCGCGCCCGGTGTCGGTCAACGTGTAGTCGGTCTTGCGGCCCTCGCCCGACGGGGCGATCAAGTCCTCGTCGACGAGCTGCTGCAGCGTGGGGTACACCGAGCCGGGGCTCGGCACCCACAGGCCGTCGGTCTTCTCGCCGATCGCCTTGATGAGGGCGTAGCCGCTGGCGGGCGCCTCGGCGAGCAGCGAGAGCAGGGCGGCGCGGATGTCGCCGCGCGACGCCCGGCGGCGGCCGCGGCCGCCTCGCGCGAAATCGGCGGGGTCGAAGCTCGGGCCGAAACCGCCGAAGCCCCCGCGCATGCCGCGCCCGCCGAAGGGGCCGCCGAAGGGCTGGTCGTCATGGTGGAAGCGGGCGCCGTCGAAGTCGGCGTGGCCGCGGAAGCCGCGCGGCCCGCGGCGCGCTCCGCGCCCGTGACCGTCGTGGCCCTCGTGGAAGTCGTGATGTGAAGTGTTGTCGTATCGCATCGGTCGACCTTTCTGTAACAGGTCTTTGACCTTCAAAGACACGTTAACGATATATCGTTTATCGCGCATGTCAAGTGCGGATTATCGTGAGGGCATGCCCCGACTTCGAGCGATCGGAACGCGAGCCCTGATCACCGGCGCCTCGAGCGGCATCGGCGCCGAATTCGCCCGCCAGCTGGCCGCGGCCGGCCTCGACCTGGTGCTCGTCGCCCGCAGCGCGCAGCGCCTTGAGGCCTTCGCCGACGAGCTGCGTTCCGCGCACGACGTCGAGGTCGAGGTGCTGCCGGCCGATCTGCTGACGAAGGCCGGCGTCAAGGCGGCGGAGGCGCGGGTCGGGGCATCCGTCGATCGCATCGACGTGCTCGTCAACAACGCGGGCTTCGGCCTCGCGAAGGACTTCGACCAGAACAGCGTCGACGACGAGCTCGACCTGCTCTCGATGCTCGTCGAGGTGCCGCTGCGGCTCACGCACGCCGCTCTCGCGCACATGCTGCCCGCGGGCGGCGGCACGATCATCAACATCGCGTCGGTCGCGGGCTTCACCCCGCGCGGCACCTACAGCGCGGCGAAGGCGTGGTTGCTGTCGTTCAGCCGCTGGGCGAACCTCGCCTACAAGAGGCGCGGCGTGCGCGTCACGGCGGTCGCCCCCGGCTTCGTGCGCACCGAGTTCCACTCGAGGCTGAGCACGGATGCCCACGCCGCGGCGCCCGCGGGCGCGTCGCTCGAGCCCGCGCGGCTCGAGAAGGCCGTTCCCGACTTCCTGTGGCTCTCTGCGCCA
This sequence comes from Gryllotalpicola kribbensis, assembly GCF_039538245.1. NCBI lineage: Bacteria > Bacillati > Actinomycetota > Actinomycetes > Micrococcales > Microbacteriaceae > Gryllotalpicola > Gryllotalpicola kribbensis. The sequence goes on along the minus strand of NZ_BAABBX010000006.1, from coordinate 3,529 downwards.
GACGTCGTGCGGGCAGCGCTCATCGACACGGCGCGGGGGCGCGCGGTGTCGATCCCGAGCCTGCGCTACAAGCTCATCGTCGCGGCGGCGAAGCTGACGCCCGACGCGATCGCCGAGCGCGTCGCCCGCATGGGCCGCTGAGCTACTGCAGGTTGCCCATCACGTCGCTGGCGACCTCGTAGCTGTCGCCGGGCTCGAGGAACATCTTCGAGTCGATGACGATCCAGTAGCCGTTGTTCGTGAACACCTGCAGCGTGCCGACACCGCCGGCGACGTTGAAGTAGCTGACGGTCCCGGCCGGCGCGCCGTCGATCGGCACCTGCTGCGACTTGCCCGCGACCTGGCCGCTGAATTGGTCGACGTTGTCGGCCGAGGGGTGCGCGACCGCGATCTCGATCGTCTGGCCGCTCGTCTGGTTGACCCAGCCGAAGCTCGCGCCCTGGAGCTTCACGAGCTGCTCGGCCGCGCTGCCGGCCTGCACCTTGTAGTCGGGGTCGGGGGAGAAGTTCGGGTTGAAGTCGTAGACCTGCTGCGCGGTCCACACCTGGCCCTGCTGCAGCGTGACCGGCGTCGGGGTCGGCGTGGGCGTCGGCGTCGGGGTGGCCGACTCGGTCGCAGAGCCGTCGGTGGGCGCCGTCGTCGAGCTGCCGGCCTTCGGCGTGTCCTTCGCGGTGCTCGAGCCCTGGCTCGCGCACCCCGTGAACAGGGCTGTGGCGGTGACACCCGCGAGCAGGGCGGTCGTGATGCGAAGGGAACGTCTGGCAAGCGGCATGGCAGGCACTTTCGTATCGAGCATCCGTGCCGGACTGGGTGATGGCACGCGATCGCGGCGAGCCTATCAAGCCGCCCAGCCCTCTCAGGCCGAGCGAAAGGCCGCTCCCATAGAATCGTTATTTGTGACTCCTGCCGAGCTTTCCTCCGCCCTGTTCGCCCTCGTCGAGCCCATCGTGGCGCGACGCCGCGGCGAGAACCAGGGCGTCGAGATCACGCCGGCCGATGTCACGCTCGAGCGGCCGAAGAACCGCGAGCACGGCGACTGGGCGACGAACATCGCCCTGAAGCTCGCCAAGCCGATCGGGGTGAGCCCGCGCGAGCTCGCGGCCGAGATCGCCGACGCGGCCGCGACGCTGCCCGGCGTGGCATCCGCCGAGGTCGCCGGCCCCGGCTTCATCAACCTGCGCCTCGACGCTGCGGCCGCGGGTCTGCTCGCGAAGACGATCGTCGACGCGGGGGATGCCTGGGGAAGCAACTCCACGCAGGCGGGTCGCACCATCAACCTCGAGTTTGTCAGCGCGAACCCGACGGGCCCGCTGCACATCGGCCACACCCGCTGGGCGGCCCTCGGCGACTCGATCGCGCGCGTGCTGAAGGCCTCCGGCGCCGAGCTCGCCCGCGAGTACTACATCAACGACGCCGGCTCGCAGATGGACAAGTTCGGGGCCAGCGTGCTCGCCGCTGCCAAGGGCGAGCCGACGCCGGAAGGCGGCTACCCCGGCCAGTACATCGCAGACCTCGCGCAGCATGTGCTCGAGCAGGTGCCGAACCTTCTCGAGCTGCCGGCCGATGAGGCGCTCGCGACCGCGCGCGAGGCGGCCTATGCGCGCCAGCTCGCCGAGATCAAGCAGTCGCTCGCGAACTTCAACGTGCACTTCGACGTCTACTTCTCCGAGCGCACGCTGCACGCCGTCGACCCCGCGACCGGCACGAGCCGCATCGACGACGCCGTGGAGGACCTGCGCAAGCTCGGCCACGTCTTCGACGCCGACGACGCGGTGTGGGTGCGCACGACCGACTTCGGCGACGACAAAGACCGGGTCATCCGCCGCTCCAACGACGTCTACACGTACTTCGCCGCCGACGCCGCGTACTACCTGAGCAAGTCCGAGCGCGGCTTCGCGCACAAGATCTATCTGCTCGGCGCCGATCACCACGGCTACGTGCACCGCCTCAAGGCGCTCGCGGGTGCCGCGGGCGACGACCCCGAGAAGGACATCGAGGTGCTCATCGGGCAGCTCGTCTCGGTCAACGGCGCGCGCCTGTCGAAGCGCGCGGGCAACATCATCGAGATGGATGACCTGATCGAGTGGCTCGGCACCGACGCGCTGCGCTACTCGCTCGCGCGGTACCCCGCAGACTCACCGCTCGCGCTCGACCCCGACCAGCTGCGCAGCCGCTCGAACGACAACCCCGTCTTCTACGTGCAGTACGCGCATGCCCGCACGAGCTCGGTGACCCGCAACGCGCAGGCGGCCGGCGTCGACACCAGCGTGTTCGAGCCGGGCCTGCTGACGCACGAGACCGAGTCGGCGCTGCTCGGCGCCCTGCAGGAGTTCCCGCGCATCGTCGCCCACGCCGCCGAGCTGCGCGAGCCGCATCGCGTCGCGCGCTACCTCGAAGAGGTCGCGGGGCTCTACCACCGCTGGTACGACAACTGCCGCGTCATCCCGCAGGGCGAGGAACCCGTCGAGGACGTGCACCGCACGCGCCTCACGCTGAACCTCGCGGTCGGCCAGACGATCCGCAACGGCCTCGACCTGCTCGGGGTCTCCGCTCCGGAGAAGATGTAGCCATCGGGGACGTTCGATGACCGGAGCCCGCCGACTCACCTGGATCATCGTCGCCGTACTCGCGGTGGCGGCAGTGGCGTTCGGCGCCGACGCGGCGCTGCGGTCATATGCCGAGCGGCGCATGCAGACCGAGATCGCCGAGGCGCTGCCCGCGGGGGTGACCGCGCCGGGCCTCTCGGTCGACGTGCGCGGCTTCTCGTTCATCGTCCAGTACCTCGCGGGGCGCTTCGACGAGGTCGAGGTGGATGCCCCGAGCATCACGACCGCGCGCGGCTCGGTCTCGGCATCCGTTCTCGCCACCGACGTGCGCATCGATCGCTCGTTCCGCACCGCGCCCGTGCTCGGCTCGGCGAGCGGCACCCTGCATGTCTCCGAGCAGGCGGTCAACAGCCTGGTCTCGCTGCCCGACCCGACGGCGGCGATCGCGCTGAGCGAGAAGACCGTCACCTACAGCGCGACGACGCAGGTGCTCGGCTTGCCGCTGAGCTATTCGGCCGCCGTGCGCCCGGTGGCCGACGGCGCGACGGTGCGGCTCTACCCGAAGTCGGTCAACGTCACCTCGGGGCCTGTGCACTTCGACGTGAAGTCGCTGCTCGGCGGGGTCTTCGACGGCAAGCCGATCAACGTGTGCATCGCGCCCTACCTGCCGGCGGGGCTCAACGTCGGCGACATCGAGATCGCGCGCAGCAAGGCGGCGATCGACTTCCACGCCACGGACTTCTCGCTCGACCCGAAGACGTTCCAGACCCACAGCGCCTGCCCGGCTTCTTAGCCGCCCCCGCGGTTCGAGGCGCCCGTCGTCCCCGGCGCCCAATGTCCCCGGCGCCCGCGGTTCCGTTCCGCCCGCCCGCCCCGCCGTTCCTCATGCCCGCCGAGACGTGCGCCGATGGGGGAATCCCGCGGGCGGTTTCAGGTGGTGAGTGCAACACCTTGATTCGTGGGGAGTGTTGCGTTGTCGCATG